>CAYZMY010000050.1:0-8081 GCA_964479605.1 uncultured Campylobacterales bacterium
ATGGCTGTAGCTAACGTGCTCGGTTCGAATATTATGAATATAGCACTGGTACTCGGCCTTGTATTTCTTATAGCGAAGAAAATAGCTCCGGAGAGGGACCTCTTTTTCAAAGACAGTGCATGGCTTCTCTTCCCTGCCATAATATTTCCTCTTATGGTTCTGGACGGCTCTCTCTCAAGAATTGACGGATTTCTGCTTTTTGCCATGATGGGAGCCTATGTACTCTTTCTGGTTCAGTCGCACGGTGAAGAGGAGATTGCGGAGATCGACGAAGAGCTGAAAAAGGAGTCTTTCAACTGGCCGAAAAGCCTCGGCTTACTGCTTATAGGCTTCGTGTTTGTAGTAGTGGGGGCAAACTACGCCATAGAGAGTGCGGCGAACATTGCCAAAAGTTTCGGTATTAGCGAATGGATTATAGGACTGCTGCTGATCGCTTTCGGTACCAGCCTTCCGGAGCTTGTGGTAAGTATAAAAGCGGCCCGCAAAGGCAAAGCCGATATGAGCATAGGCAATATCATCGGCTCCAACATGGCAAATACCTCTGTTGTACTCGGATCTGCTGCGATGACAAATCCGCTTTCGATCGATCTTGCCGCCAGCTCATTCGATATATTTCTGATGATGGGTGTAACGCTGATGCTGGTTTTTATAACCGCGAACAAACTCTATGCGAAGGCATCCGGAGTTATGCTTCTGATTGTATTGGCGATTTTCCTTCAAAACGCTCTGAGCGGGTGAATCCGAGGAACCTTTTTATCTCATATACCCGTTCTCTACAAGCCAGTTGTAGATCTGCTTGGCAATCGGACCGGCGGCAGAGCCTCCGTGACCCCCGTGTTCTATGAGAATTGTCACTATATATTTCGGATTTCTGTAAGGTGCGTAGGTAGTCAGCCAGGCATGTGAACGATGATAGTAGGCCAGCTCCGCCTCCTTCATCCGTTTTTTCTCCTCTTGAGGAATACCGATAACCTGTGCTGTTCCTGTCTTTCCCGCCACCTTCACCTTTGTACCTTTCAGAGCCTTGTATGCCGTCCCTTTGGGACTGTTGCAAACTTCATACATGGCTCTTTGTACCAAAGGGAGGACTCTTTTTTCACGCAGAGTCAGGACATCTTCTATCTTCGGCTTTACCTCTTTGTCACCGAGAGATCCGGCAATATACGGTGTCGGTAGCTTTCCTGTCGCCATCAGTGCGGTAAAACGTGCGATCTGCATAGGTGTGACCAGAAGGTACCCCTGTCCTATCGATGCGTTAAGCGTCTCACCCATATACCACGGCTGCCCGTATTTGCTCATCTTCCATACTTTATCCGGAACGGCCCCGATAAATTCATTCGGCAGATCTATGCCGGACTTCTCTCCGAAACCCATTTTTCTCAGTTCATGCGCAAGTTTGTCGATACCTACAAGAAGACTGCCTTTGTAAAAATATACATCGCAGCTCTCTCTTATCGCCTTTATCATATCTGTCTCTTCATGACCTGCACTTTTCCAGCATCTGAAGCGATGTTTTCCAAGTTCAATAGAACCGTTACAGTAAAATTTCGTATAAGGTGAGACTTTTTTTGAATCTACAAAAGCGAGAGCCACTCCCGGCTTTATTACAGAACCGGGCGGATATAGCCCGTGTATAAGCTTGTTGGTAAAAGGGTGCTGCAAATCTTCAATCAGTTTTTTCCACTCTTTACGGCTGATACCGCTTACAAAGTCATTAGGATTGTACGCGGGATAGCTTCCTGCACTCAATACCGCTCCATCTTTGTGCATTACTATAACAGCGCCGGACTTATGTTGTTTGCTGAAAAGGTCTGAAATAAAAGCCTGAAGCCGCATATCTATATTGAGCTTCAGGTTTCTGTCCTCTTGCGGAGGAACCGTCTCGATTACCCCGATCTGCTTGTTGAACGCACTCACCTTCACTTTTTTATAGCCCGGTTTTCCCTCCAGGAACCTGTTGTAATACTTTTCAAGCCCGCTCTTTCCCGTTGTCATTGTAAGCTTTACGACATCATCTTTTGCCATATCTTTTTCGTTGGCTTTTCCGACAAAACCTACGATATGCGCAGTCATAGGTCCATATGGATAGTGGCGTTTTGTAGTGGGCTTTATATAGATATGCTCTTTTCTCGAAAGCGCCGTGTAGTGCACCAGCACTTTTTCATAGGGAATGAATCTTATAACAACTATCGGATCATGCCTGTAGGCAGAGTCGTATCGTCTGTAGCGCCTCTCCAGTCTGCTCACATTCTGGTCGGGAAAGCACCTTTCGATTTCGGCCAATGCACGTTTTAAGAGAGGGGTACGTTTTTTCGAACTCAGATGGGCATCGATCAGAATTTTGAAACCGATCTTGTTTATGGCGATAGGCTTTCCGAATCTGTCAAGTATCTCACCGCGGACGGGGAGTATCCACTCTTTTTTTATAATGTTTTGTGTTGCAAGAGTCTCGTAGTATGTATTGGATTTTACAGTAAGCTGGTATATTCTTACAAGCAAAATGATCCATACAAGAAGAAAAAACAGTATTACGATTCTGATTTTCAAAACAGCACAACTCCCAGAATATCAGCTGCGAAGTAGTAGAGCAGAATCAAACTCGTATCGATGAATTTCTCGTTCATCAGCATACCGTAGCCGTAAAGAAAAGTGAGATATAAAAGATCGAACAGTACGGCGCTGAGAACCTTTATGAATACCTGCATATGCAGAGTCTGCGATATTTTGGCATCGAAAAGTACGAAGGTAACTATCATTACACTCCATATGCCGTAAAGCGGAAGCCCCCATACAGATTCGAAAACAAGGGCGTAGCTCATCCAGATGACTATGAGCGGCATATTCCGCGATCTTACAGCACTTCGCCACTGTACATATGCAAAACCGAGAAGCGGAGGCAGAAGCGGATATACTGTCTCCATAGCCGGATAGAGAAGTATCAGCAGAAACAGAAAAAAGTGCGTCAGAGCCTTTTTATCAAAGAGATCTCGTTGCACACCGGAAAATATTTGCATTTGATACAGTCCGCCCAGATTTTATGTTCGGGAATCGACTCTTTAGGAATCTCGGAAAAGCCGAGACGCTCGAAAAATGTTCCCATATAGGTAAGTGCAAGCACTTCCTTCACCTGCAGTTTTCGTCCTTCCGCTACAGCCTCTTCGACAAGTCTGCTGCCGATTTTCCTGTGGCGGTGTCCCTCTTTTACAATAAGGCTGCGAATCTCTGCAAGCCTCATCGAATGGATATGCAGCGCCACATACCCGATTATCTCCCCGCTCTCTATATCTGTTGCAATCGTATAGGAGCGGATATTGGTCGCCAGTTCATCATCGCTGCGCGGCAGAATTATACCCTCTTCAACCTCTTTTTTTACAATCTCCTGCATCTGTGGAATATCGGTCAATACAGGTTTGGAAAGGGCTATCGACACTCAGCTCCCCTTATAACGATATCGAAAATAGTCTTTTCAAGTTTTTCTATTCCGCGTTTTTTCAGGTTTGAAACCAGCATGGCACCCGGGTATGCTTTTTTGATTTTCGACAACTCTTTCTGGTTCAGCTTGTCCGACTTCGTAAACAGTTCCAAATAACACTGATCGGGCTGGATAAAACCTTCTATATATCTTTTAACTTCGTCATCTATAGGCTCTTGCGGATGTCTTGCATCGCGCAGATGGACAAAAAGACGGATTGTTCGACGGTTTTTTATAAACTCATTCAGACTCTTTTGCCACTCGTGCTTCATACTTTTTGAAACTTTCGCATAGCCGAATCCGGGCAGGTCAACAAAATGAACCGTATATTTTTCGTCCGCTTCATCATCTTTGTATATAACTTCAAAATAGTTGATAAGACGCGTTTTTCCGGGCGTAGAAGAGCTCTTCGCCAGATTTTTCCTGTGGGTGAGCGAATTTAGCAAAGAGCTCTTGCCGACATTGCTCCTTCCCAGAAAAACGACCTCGCCTACACCCTCTGCGGGAGCCTCTTCCAGCCTGCTGGCAGAAGTTATAAAAGAGGCGTCAACGATTCTTGCCGCCACTTGGCTCCTCCACTTTGAAAATAAACTTGACCGGTTTGCCGTCGTCACCTTCAACATTGGCACGGCCGGTTCTCTTCTCTACCAGCACTTTCTCGCCAATAATAGTTCTCTCAAGCTTCGGATCTTTAAGCACTACATTGCCGAAAAGTTCATAAAGTTCTCTGTTGGGCCAGTAGACGAGCCTGTCCGCCTTGCCTTTATAGTAGCTTCCGTTTTGCATATGGATGAGAAAGCTGCTCTCTCCAAGTGCTTCGTAACGTACAGGCTTTCTCTTTTCATCGAAATAGACGACTACTTTGGACGCATTCAGCTCGTCACTGCCTTTTTTCATATGGACGTTACCGATAAATTCGGTTATCTTTTTCGCCTGGCTTGCTTCAAAATGATCGGCTGTAATCTCTACATTTTCCGCAGCTGTAAGAGCAGCGGCAGCACACAAAAAAGCGGTTACAATTTTTTTCAACTATATATCCTCGGTCACAATATTCGCTTTTATAGAATCGGCTTTGATTTTACCACTTTTTTGATAATAAACCATATTCTTTCCTTTAACCACACTCTCTCCGTAGTGTGCGACAAACGGCAGACCCTGTGTTGAATATATCTTCTTTTTTATATTGAAATTGATCCTGTCGGTGGTTATACTCCATCCGTCTTCACGCCACAGCTTTACGTTTTTTTTAAAAAGCAGGCTTCTATTTTCGGTATAGATGGCCTCTTTCGACTCGACAGATTCACTCCCGTGGGGAGTCAGCCGCTTGAAATAGGGAGATTTGATCTTCATTAGACGGGCAAATTTTTCCGCCATAAGTCCGCGCCCTATGCTCTCTACACCGTTTGCGGTAATCTCGAAGCTTTTGAAATCGAAAAACATAATCTGGGGTACACCCTTTTTTTCAACCCTCCCGGTCTGATGCGGTTTGAGAAAAAAGATAGCCGCAAGCGTTACGGCAAAAAGAAGAATCAGTATATGCTTTATGCTCAGAGCCACCGTGAAAGATACTCCTCTTCAAGGCCCTCTTTGAGTATCAGCAGCTCTATCATTTCACGAACGGCCGCGTCACCCCCTTTGCGGCTGAGGACAGTATCGGCAATCTCTACGACACGGTGCATCGCATCTGCGGGAACAAAAGAGTGCCCGCACGCTTTCAGCATCCGGTAATCGTTTAAATCATCGCCTATCACAGCTGTCTGCTCCATCGTAATACCCAGCTCTGCACAAAGGGATTCGAGTACGGCAAGTTTGTCTTTTACGCCCTGATAGAAATGCTGAATACCCAGCTCTTCGGCCCGCCGTTCAACTATTTTGGAACTTCTGCCCGTAATAATAGCGGCCGACCGTCCCATTGCGATCCAGTTGACAATGGCAAATCCGTCTTTGACATTGAAAGACTTTATCTCGTCTCCCTCCGCCGAATAGACGATTTTTCCATCCGTCAAACATCCGTCAACATCGAGTACGATCAGTTCAATCACAAAACACCCTTGGTACTGGGTATTCCGGCTTTCGCATTCGGAGCAAGAGCTCTGCGAAGAGCGACTGCGTATGCTTTAAAGGCTGCTTCGACTATATGGTGCCGGTTCTTCCCCCGCAGAGCGTTCATATGTGCCGTAATGGAAGCGTTGAATGTAAGTGCTTTGAAAAACTCTTCGGCAAGCTCAACATCAAACTGTCCTACTTTCCCCTCCATATCGATTTCATATACAAGGTACGGGCGGTTGCTCAAGTCCATAGCACATGCTACAGCCGCTTCATCCATAACTACTACACTGTCACCGAAGCGTTCCACCCGCTCAATCGGATAGATCGCTTCATTAAGAGCCTGCCCGAGAACTATTCCTACATCTTCAACGGTATGATGATCATCGATATGCGTATCGCCTTCGCAGACGACATCCAGATCGAAAAGCGCATGTTTGCTGAAACTCTCAAGCATATGGTCAAAAAAGCCCACACCGGTAGAAATCCTAGATTTTCCGCTGCCGCCTATATCAAGCTTCAGCACAATTTTAGTCTCTTTCGTCTCTCTTCTTTTTTCAATCATTTCACTTAACCCCTTATAATGAAAGCTCCCGGAATGTTCCAGGCCCTGATGAAATCTCTCGCTTCCGCCTCACTCTTGAAACCTGTAAGCCAAACCCGGTAAATCGGAGCCCCTTTAAATATGAATTTTCTGATTTTTGTATGGTATCGCCCTTCAAAATTGTCATACCTCTCTTTATAGGTGCGTGCGCCTTCAAGACGTCTGAAAGAACCCACCTGAACTCCAAAACCGGAGAGAACGACCTCCTGCTTTACCGCCCTGCCTTTTTTCGCGGCGACAGATGCTATGAGCGAATCGAAGCCGAGAACCTGAAGCCTTACGGGAGCGGTTCCCGTTTTGTCTATCCCTATTCTTTTGCCGGCGGTATATGAAAGATCTACAATTCTCCCGCTGACAAAAGGCCCCCTGTCGTTTATGCGCACAACAACGGAACGGCCGTTTCTTTTGTTTGTGACACGAACCATCGTATTCATGGGGAGTGTCTTGTGGGCCGCTGTCATCGCGTACATATTATAGCGTTCGCCGTTGGATGTGGTGCCCCCGTGAAAATCGGGTCCGTACCAGCTCGCTATTCCATCCTGCTTCCACCCGACGGATACAACGGTAGGATAATACCTCTTTCCGTTTATCGTATACGGCCGCAGTGTAGCTCTGTGTATGGCTGCGGAAGAGCGAGGTTTTGACACTGCAGGTTCAAAATTATGCGGATAGGGCTGATTGGCACAACCTGCAAAAAGCAAAAGAGCTGCAGCGGCCGCAAAAAAACTATTAATTCGGAATAACAATCTTATCCCCTATATGGATAATATTGCTCTTAAGATCGTTGCGGGCTTTTATCGTGGCGACCTTTGTGCCGAAAAGCTTTGCAATTTTATAGATGGAATCGCCTTTTTTGACCCTGTAGTGCCTTATACTGCCTCTAGGAACAGGTATTATAAGTTCCTGCTTGGGAAAAATAACAGGCTTTTTCATCTTGTTGAAACTTACTATCATCTTATAGTTTATACCGTACCTGTATGCTATCTTGCTTAGGCTCTCCCCTTTTTTGACCTTGTGTACCAGAAACATATTCTTCTGTTTTCCGGGCCTGTAAGACTCTTTAAATAGTGTCAGTTTCGAATACGGTATATTGATCTGCGCACTCTTTTGTGGAGGAGTGAACCCGTAATTGAACTGCGGGTTCAGCCTGTAGAGCTCTTCACTCTTCATATCTATGCTGGAAGCTATGTGTTCAATCGTCTCTCCTCCGCTTACCGTAACCCGCACCAGACTGTTTCCTTCACTACGGTTAAAAGAGTATGCACTGATATCGGAAAAGAGCATACTCGCATCGTTGGATACCAGAGCCAGTGAGAGAATTTTACGAAGATAGTGCCTGCTCTCTTTCGGAAGATACTTCTTCTTTTCATCAAGCAGAATATGCAGACTTTCGCTTCCCGCCTTTTTTATAGCTCTCATTACCCTGCCCTCGCCGCAGTTGTAAGCCAAGGCAGCCAGATACCACTTTCCAAAAAGCTTGTGAAGCCTTTTTAGATAGGCTATGGCAGCTTCAGTCGAACGCACCGGGTCACGACGCTCATCGATGTATCGGTCTATTTTCAGTTTATATCTTTTGGCCGTTTTCGGCATAAACTGCCACAATCCGGAAGCTTTGGCATGTGAAAGAGCACGCGCATCGAAATGCGATTCGGCCATAGCCATATACAGGAAAACCGGTGGGATGGAACTGTCGTGGATCATCTTTCTGAGTGTAGGGATATAATGGGCACCCCGCTCAAGCATGCGAATATAATGATGTTTTTTTACTGTAGAAAGATCGTTTTTAAGCTGCATGAAGATCGGATCGCCAAGAAAAGAGGGTTCTATATCGAGAGTCTGTAGAACCTTTATGTCATCACCGTACTGCGGCTCAACGAAGAGCGAGGCATGCAGGATCGTTCCTGCCATCAAAAATATAAACAGCAGATATTTCACACCCTCTCCCGATAATACATTTAT
>CAYZMY010000051.1:0-7938 GCA_964479605.1 uncultured Campylobacterales bacterium
TTCTTGATACAAGTCAATAAAATGATGGTTCGATTAACTATATGTTATTGAAATATTATTTAAGATAGTTTTAAAAAGGGATTAAACTGCTTAAAGTTGATGAAAATAGGGTATTTAATAGGTATATACAGGATAAATTTCAGACAATAGCGGCTATTTTCAACACTTCGAGACGCTGTTTGAAAAATCCTGCGTAAAACAACACGGCAAAATAATTTAGTCGGTACGGTAATAATATAGAGGATTTATGCAGTTGGCGAAGCTCTGTAAAGAGTATCCTGATACCACGACCGTGCAAATTCTTTCTTATTTACAGGCAGGCTTGAGAAGGAGGACCGGATACTCTGTTTGACAAAATGCTTTCGGTATACCTTATACTGAGAAGCGATTTAGACAATAGTTTATTTAATTGCTGATTTCGCCGCTGCCTTTTTCCGCTTCCGCTACAAGTACACCTTCTATCAGTTTGTCTATATCGCCGTCGAGAATCGCTTCTACGTTGCTGAATGCCTGGCCGCTTCTTGTATCTTTTACCTGCTGGTACGGTGCGAGTACGTACGATCTTATCTGGTGTCCCCACCCGATATCGCTCTTTTCCACACCCTCCGCTTCGGCCCTCTTCTTCTCGAGCTCCAGTTCGTAGAGGCGCGACTTAAGCATCTTCATGGCCGTGGCCCTGTTTTTGTGCTGGCTTCTGTCGTTTTGGCACTGCACCACGATCCCTGTGGGAATGTGGGTTATGCGGATGGCGCTTTCGGTCTTGTTTACGTGCTGTCCGCCCGCACCGGAGGCGCGGTATGTGTCTATGCGAAGGTCTTTCTCTTCTATCTCTATGTCTATGTCCTCATCAACTTCGGGCGACACCATCACGGAGGCGAAAGAGGTATGGCGGCGTGCGTTCGAGTCGTAAGGGCTGATTCTCACAAGGCGGTGGATACCGTTTTCGACTTTCAGATAGCCGTAGGCGTTTTCGCCTTTTATTATGAAACTGACATCCTTTATTCCCGCCTCTTCTCCCGGCTGGTAGTCGAGCACCTCTACCTTGAAGCCGTGTCGCTCCGCCCATCGCAGATACATGCGGTAGAGTATGCTCGCCCAGTCCTGGCTCTCTGTTCCGCCGGCCCCCGGGTGGATAGAAACTATCGCGTTGTTGGCGTCGTGCGGTCCGCTTAGCATCACCTCTATTTCGACCCTGTTTACCCGCTCTTCAATCTCCGGCGCCTCCGAAAAGAGCTGCTGCAGCGTCTCTTCGTCTTTCTCTTCGGTAGCCATTTCGAAAAGATCGACGGCATCGTCTACCGCGCTTTTGGCCTCTTCGTAGCTTTTGAGCAATCTTTCGAGCCTGTTCTTCTCTTTCTGAATCTCTCCGGCTCTTTTGGCGTCGCTCCAGAAATCTTCTGCCATCTCCATCTTCGAAATCTCTTCGAGCCGCTTTTTTATTTCGTCGGGTTTGACTATGTTTTTTATATTCTCTATCTTGGTCTGAAGCCTCTTCATCAGTTCGGAAAATTCGTAACTGTCCACTCTCCATCCTCTTTGCTATAATTGCGTAACTAGACCTCTTTTCAGCGCCTGTAAAAGCTGTGTCGGCCGCTCGGCGGCTCTAAAAGACGATATGTTTCAACAGGTGATGAAAGAGGCCTATTATACACTAAAAGGCTCTATGTGCAGATTATACGGAGTATAGAAGATTTAAGAAGCGCCAGGGAGAGGATGGACGGCAGCGTCGGTTTCGTGCCGACGATGGGGGCACTGCATCAAGGTCATCTAAGTCTCATAAAAAGATCGCTTGAAGAGAACGACCATACCGTAGTTTCAGTCTTTGTCAATCCGACGCAGTTTCTTCCGGGAGAAGATCTCGCAGCCTACCCGAGGCGCGAGGAGGCCGATATCAAAATCTGCGAAGTGGCCGGTGTCGATATTCTGTTTATGCCGGAAATCTCTTCAATGTACGGAAAAGATGAGGTGAAGCTCAAGGCACCCCAATATCTGGGCTACATTCTGGAAGGCAACCGTCGTCCCGGTCATTTTGACGGCGTGGTTCAGGTAGTGATGAAACTCTTTGGCCTGGTGGGTCCCGAGAGAGCCTACTTCGGCAAAAAGGATGCCCAGCAGCTCGCTATACTTCAGAAAATGGTAGACGATCTGTTTTTGCCTGTAGAGATCGTACCGGTAGATACGGTGCGTGAAGAGGACGGCCTGGCTCTAAGCAGCAGAAATGTATATCTAAGCGCCGAAGAGCGCAAAAGGGCCCTGTCGATTTCACGCTCTTTAAAGAGTGCGTCGCGCCTGATTATGGCGGGCGAGTATGAGAGCGGGAGGATAAAAGATCATATGTATGAGATCATGAAAGATATCGATGTCGAGTATGTCCAGATTGTAGATCGCGGTTTCAGGCCGCTTGAAAGGGTGGAGATTCAAAACAGCATCATACTTGTGGCCGCACGGGTGGGAAAGACGAGACTGATAGACAATCTATGGATTTGAGAGGGCAGGGTCGGGCTTGAGTTCGCCCTGTTCTATCATCAGGTCTACTATCTGCTTGAAGACCGGCACCGCCGACATAGATGCGAAGTAGTGATATTTTTTTTTCGGTTCCCTTATAAGCACTCCGATGGTATAGCGGTGCTTTTTGTCGTTTGCGAAGCCGATAAAAGAGCTGTTGTATAGTTTTGCGTATCCACCCTTTTTCCCCGCTATATGGGCTGTTCCCGTCTTTCCGCCCACCCTTATGCCCGGTGTGAAGGCTTTCGTACCGGTACCTTTTTTTACAACTTTTTCGAGAATATTCATCATCTTCGCCGCGGTTGCGGGAGGAATAACCTGACGCGGCTCGCTGCTTTGCGTTTGAGGATAGCTTTTGCCCAGAGGATCTACGATTGCCGATACGATTTTCGGCTCTATTAGCCTGCCTCTGTTGTTGAACACATTGTATGCGCGTACAAGCTGCATCAAGGTAGCGCGCATCCCGTAGCCGTATGCGACTGTAGCCTTGTAGATTTCACTGCGCATCTGTGTCACATGGGGCATGACTCCGGTATGCTCGTACGGAAGGTCTATACCGCTCTTTTGCAAAAAGCCGAAATCTCTGAACCCTTCTGTAAAATCGACTGCATCCAGGCGCTGTGCGAGCTGTGCGATTCCGATATTGGAAGAGTAGACGATGACATTTTCGGCGCTCATCCACTCCTCTTTGTGCTCATCGGTTATAACTTTGCGACCCAGTTTGTACCGGCCCCCGTAGGTACGGACTATGTCGAAAGGGTTGACCTTCTTCTCTTTCAGCAGAAGAGCGAAAGTTATCGGTTTCATGACTGACCCGGGCTCGTATGTATACTCTATTGCGGAGACATTGAGTGAGTCGTAGTCTCTTCGTCTGATATTTGACGGATCGAAGCGGTTAGACGTAGCGAGAGAGAGAATCTTTCCGCTCTGAGCGTCCATTATACAAGCGAGAGCCTCTTTCGCTTTAAGCTCAGACTTCGCCCTGTCGAGAAGGGCCTCTACCGCCTTTTGAAGGCTTATGGGTATATTTAGTTTCAGAGTCATTCCGTCGATCGCCGGCTTTACGAAACTCTCTGCGTTGAGGATGATTGTATTTCCGATATCCCGTTCGCCCCGCACTATGCCGTTTTGTATAGGCAGCAGCTCTTTTTGGTAATATTTTTCAAGCCCTTTTACACCTGCCGGACGCGTAAAGCCGTCATCTTCCCTTTTTCTGATGAAGCCGAGTACGGGCGTCAGTATATCTTTGTATGAGAATATGCGCGACTCTCCGCTTTCGGTCAGGCTGAGTCCATATTTGATTATGCGGCCGTTCTCATCTTTGTAGGGGATGAAAACCTTCAAAAGTCCCAGTTTTCTTGCAAGCTCCTTGAGGTATTTTGCCCTGTTTGCATCTATTGAGTATGAAAGAACTACATTCCCCTTTGCGTGCAGCCGTTTTCTTACATTTTTTTGGGAAATGCCGCTGTATATGCTGAAAAGCCTGATGAAGAGCTCTTTTTTGTCCGGGTCAATATTGCGGGTATTTACCATCGCTTTGTAGAGTTTCTGGCTGAAAACAAGCCTGAAGCCCTCTTTGCTTACGATAGGCCCGCGCAGTGCTCTGTTCGTTTCACTTATGACAAGCTTCGGTATCTGTCTGTCGGAGAGGGCTGTATGCAGAACAGACCCGAGAAAAAAGAGGACCCCTGTGGCAAACAGGAGCATTATAAAAAGCAGTTTTGTCTTTTTCCCGATACGCTGGTCAATTTCATTTTGAGGGGGAAAGAGTGGTGACACGGCGGTACTGTCAGATTTGGGTACGGAGAATTTCTTTGTACGCGTTTATTGCCTTGTTGCGAACTTCGAGCATCAGTTTCATGCTCATTTCAGCTTTATCGATAGCAAGTGCGGCCTGATGCAGATCTTTGACCTGTCCGGTTGCTATGTCGCTCATAGCCTCTTCTCCCTTTTTCTGCAGGTCGTTCACTTCATTCAAAGACTCTTTGAGCACTTCACCGAAACTGCCGCCCTCCTTTTTTTCGACCTCTTTGCTGTTTTTAAGAAGATCGTTAGAAGAGAGCCGGTTGATACCCTGAATGTTTTTCTCCATTCGCCTGTTCCTGAATTTTATTTTTTCGTTAAAAAGCCGTTACGCTTTTAAAAGCTCTATGGCTCCGTTTGCCATAGCCTTTACACTCTGAAAAGCCGCTACGTTTGCCTGGTAGGCACGTGTCGCTTCTATAAGATCGGCCATTTCCACGACAGGATTGATATTGGGGTAGGCCACATACCCTTCGGCATTCGCATCTGGATGGCCTGGGTCGTACTTCATTTTGGGTTCGCTGTCGTCACGAACCACTTTGTCGACCACCACCCCCATCAGCGGCGGCAGCGCCTTTTCTCCCTCCATCCCTTCGTCGAGCGGGTCGGAGTAGGAAAGAGCGTCTGAATCTTTCTCTATTTTACTGTTTAAAACTTTATCGAAATTGAAAGCTTTGAAGACCACTTCGCGTCTGCGGTAGGGGCCGCCCTCGTCGGTTCTGGTCGTATTGGCGTTTGCGATGTTGGAGCTGATGATATTTACGCGAAACCGCTGGGCTGAAAGTCCGTACCCGTTTATGTCGAAACTGTTTAGAAAACTCATAAAAACTCCTTACACTTTCGCCGAAGCATCGATAACGCTGCGGAAGATAGCGCCGTTCTTTTTCAGTGCGGCTACCAGCGCGTTGTACATCGTCATATTTTTTGCCATCTCTGTCGTTTCCACATCCAGATCGACCGTATTTGCATCGTTTCTGGCCATGTGACCGTCACGAAAAAAGAGTTCAGCTTTATCGCCGGCCCCCTGTGCCGCTCCCTGCATATGCATAGTGTCTGTTTTCGCCAGCTCCAAAACGGCACTCTCTTTTTTGTAAATTCGAGCCTTTTCAGCGGCAAGAGTCTCTTCGAAAGATATGTCCCGTGCACGATAGTAAGGAGTGTCTACATTTGCTATGTTCGCACTGATGAGGTCCTGTCTCAACGCCCTGTAGTCGAGCGCTTTCGCCATCAGTCCTTGAGCGGGGTTTATCTGCATCTTTTTTCCTTCTTCGGCATTTCAATAGATCTGCAGTACTGCAAGCAAAAATCGTTCCGAAAAGGCTCAGATATCCGGATGAATGATTACCGGCCGGTTGTTTTGCAGTCTGGCCCCGTCGAGCCATGTGAGTCTGTTCGCCCGTATCACTCTGTTGAGATCTTCTATATACTCCCCTTTGCGCTCCGAGTAGTGCTCCAGAGTATGCACAAGCTCCAGACCGTAAAGAGGCCTGCCGTGGGCTCTCATCTCGGAACGGAGATAGCGAAAAGACCTGTATGCAGGGTGGGTATTGATATTTAGAAGATAGGAGCGTATTGAATCGAGGGGTGATTTGAATGTAGCAAGGCCGTAGTTTCCAAGATGGGTTCTCTGCTCTTTCGGTTTGAGTGCTTTGTCGCTGAAGCTCCACTGTCCGAAAAGAGCGTTTCCCTCTACCGCAAAACGGGAAGTTCCCCATCCGCTCTCTACTGCTCCCTGAGCGACAATGATCGAAGGGGGCACTATGTCTACACGTCGAATGAGTTCTCGCAGTTTTGCCCTTGTCAGGATATCGTTTCTATCTTTTAGCACTTTATACTTGAGTGCCAGATTCCGAAGCCATGCACTCTCTTTACGGGAAATAGGTCCTTTTGAGAGTCTGGCTGTAAGTGCAAGAAGCTTTCGGCGCTCTTTCAGCACCTCTTCATCTGCTATCAGTGCACCGGAAGCCATGAGGCGCAAAAAAATGCTTTTTTTTGTCTCGATCGGAATTTTGTCAGCCTGCTCTTTCCAGCGGCTCGATACATGAGTTATAAGAACTCTTGGAACCTCTTTTATCCCGTTTTTGAATCTGTCGTCTGTATAGCCGAGATTGTCAAGTATCTGCATAGTCTGTTTATAGGAGTTTACACTGTAATAGAGCAGTTTTGGGGTCTGCTCATTTTTTTGCCCCCGTTTTTCATGAGGTACGCATCCGGCAAAAAAAAGGAGTATTATTACCGCACCGACTAAATGCCACAATCTGAAGAACATAGAGTCAAAACCCTTTAAGTGATGAATTTTCAGTTAAGTTTTCCTATAATATAACCGCAACAGGAAACTGCCTCAAGCCTTGGCATCCGGTATTTATGCGTGAGCCGGAGTCTGATATAATAGCAAAAACCAAGATGCGATACAAAATCAAAGAGAGCCGATGATTGACCGTCCACTTTTTCTTGCAGTAACAGCACTCATCGTCATCGGCATGGTTTTCAGCTACTCTCTTTCGGCATATACGGTACTTCTTTACAATACCCAGCCCTACCACTTTTTCCTTCGCCAGTTCATTGCCGGAATGGTCGGAATCGTGATTATGTGGACACTGGCGAGACAGAATCCTGAAAAAATAGTCACACCGGTGGGGTTTACGCTCTTTATAGTCTCGGCCCTGCTGATGATAGCTCTACCTTTCCTGCCTGAACAGTTCGCCAAAGAGGTCGGCGGCGCGAAGAGATGGATACGTCTCGGCCCGGTATCTTTGGCGCCTGTGGAGTTTTTCAAGGTCGGTTTCGTCTTTTTCCTGGCGTGGAGCTTTTCGCGCAAGGTTCTGCCGCGCCATATGGAGAGAGACAGCGAAAACCGCTATACGCTCAAAGAGGAGCTTTTTATAGTTCTTCCCTACCTTCTGGTCTTTGTCGCGATAATGTTTATAATCGCGATTTTCCAGAACGATCTCGGGCAGGTTATCGTACTGGGGGGAACCCTGCTGATCATGATGATCTTTGCCGGAAGCAGCCTGCGATTTTTCGCCTTTTCGATTCTGATGGCGCTGATTGCGTTTGCCGGATTCATCGTGACCTCTCCCCACCGTATAGAGCGTTTCAAAGGGTGGTGGTTCATGCTGCAAAACCTCCTGGCCCAGCTCTTTCCGCAGTGGGCTGCGAAGGTTCCGAAAGTCGATCTGGCCGAAGAGCCATACCAGGTGAGCAACTCCCTGCACGCCATTCATCACGGCGGACTTTTCGGCACGGGACTGGGCAACGGGGTGCTCAAACTCGGCTTTTTGAGCGAGGTACATACCGACTTCGTACTGGCCGGCATGGCCGAAGAGATAGGTATCGTGGGCGTAGGCGCCGTCGTTGCACTGATGATGTTCGTGATATTCAGGCTGTTGAAGATTGCGGGGCGCAGCGAAGAGCCGGTCTACTACCTCTACTGTGTCGGAATAGCGATGATTATCGGCTTCGCCTTTTTGATAAACGCCCTTGGAATAAGCGGAGTGATACCGCTGAAGGGTATAGCGGTACCGTTTCTCAGCTACGGCGGATCGCAGATACTGGCGCTTTCGGTAGGGGTGGGTCTGGCGCTCTCGATGAGCAAGAGGGCGAGGCTCTGACCCCGGTGCTTCGTTTTCG
>CAYZMY010000052.1:0-7929 GCA_964479605.1 uncultured Campylobacterales bacterium
GGTCAGATAAGACCGAGCTCCGAAAAGATCGGTTCGAGCTCCGCGAACTTCTCTACAAGACCTTCTATCAGGGCTCCGAAAGCCTTATCCTCCTCGTACCACTCCTCGACGTGTGCGAGGGCATTGCTCTTCTGCTCTTCGCTGAGCTCTTTGGAGCTTTTGATCGCCTCTTTCAGTTTTTCGAGTTTTTCATGATGTTTATGGTGCGACATACGGCCTTCCTTTTTTTATTGGCATCATACTCTTTGTTTGATTAAAGAGAAATATTTTCACATGTTGTAACAAAATTTCTGATATGATTTCATACGATTATAACCCGTATAATTACCGTACCAAACAAATAAAGGATATGACAATGAAACTCTCCGGTGCGACCAAAGCGGTTATCGCAGTAGCGGTACTGCTTGTTATTGCCGCAGTTTTGGCTATGAACTACCACAATAAAGCTGTATCTATGGATGAGAAGGTTGCGGCGTCATGGTCGCAGGTTCTCAACCAGTATAAAAGACGCGCAGACCTCATACCGAATCTTGTAAAAACAGTGAAGGGCTACGCCACCCATGAAAAGGATGTTCTCACACAGGTAACGGAGGCTCGGGCCAAAGTGGGCAAAATGGAGCTTTCACCGAAGATGCTTGAAGACCCGAAAGCTTTTGCCATGTTTGAAAAGAGCCAGGGTGAGCTCTCTTCCGCACTATCGAGGCTGATGATGGTTGTGGAGCGCTACCCGCAGCTTAAAGCCGACAAAAACTTTCTGGCTCTTCAGTCCCAGCTCGAAGGTACGGAAAACCGCATATCGGTTGCGCGCCGCGACTATATAGAGGCAGTTCGCGGCTTCAATACGCTGCTTCGACGTTTCCCGGCGGCACTGTTTTTGCGAATTACCGACCCGGATTTAAAGCCGAAACCCACCTTTTCCATAGAGAAAAAGGAGATGAAAGTTCCGGAGGTATCATTCTAAAATGGCTCTTTTCAGGGCTCTTTTCTGGCTTCTGCTTGCCGCGGCCGCCGCTGCGGCCATCACCTTTCCTCCTCTGAGCGGCAGGGTTGTGGATGAGGCGGGTATTTTGCCTCAGGCTGTAAAAGAGCGAATCTCGAAGAAGCTTGAGAACCTGGAAAAAGAGAGCACCGATCAGTTCGTTGTGGTTACACTCAAAAGTCTGGACGGCTATGACATAGCCGACTACGGCTACCGGCTTGGACGCCACTGGGGTATAGGCCGGAAAGAAAAAAACAACGGTGTACTCCTCATTGTCGCGCCCAACGACCGCAAAGTCCGTATAGAGGTGGGCTACGGTCTGGAAGGTGTGTTGACGGATTTTCAATCCGACCGCATTATCAGAGATGTGATCATTCCCCGCTTTAAAGACGGGGATTACGCCGGCGGAATAGAAGCGGGTACCGATGCCGTTATTTCCCTGCTGCAAAATCCGGGTGTTCCGGCCGAAAAAAGTTCTTCCTCTTCAAAAAAGAGTTTTGATCCGTTTGATATCGCATTTGTAATTCTATTTTTAATTTCATCTTTCATACCCAACCTGCCGACACAGGGTAGCCTGCTCAAAAGCGGTGCGGCTTCGGGAGTGGTTTTTCTGATTATGTATCTGCTGGTGCAGTCTCTTCTTCCGGCAGCCATCTTTGCTGTTTTCGTCTTTTTTATCGCCTTTTTCGGAAGAAGCTCTTCATCGGGCACAGGGGGATTCGGAAGCTCCGGGGGCGGTTTCGGCGGAGGAGGTTTCAGCGGAGGCGGAGGCAGTTTCGGCGGAGGCGGAGCCTCAGGCAGCTGGTAATGACAACAGGAGATATATTTTAAATGGAACATATAGTGCAAAAGGAGTGGCTGAAAAAGATAGAGTCGAAAATCGGCTCCTGCGAGGAGAGGAGCTCCTGCGAGCTTCTGGCCATACTATCAAAGCGGAGTGACGACTACTTTTTCATTCCCATATTGTGGGCCGCCCTGACGGCGATGTTTCTGCCGGCGGTTCTTATGGCTTTTTTTCCGGCCTTAGAGCCGGAGGGTATGAAACTTCTCCTCTCGCAGTGGCTGCTGTTTGTAGCTTTGGCACTCATCTTCAGGCTCGATGCCGTAAAAATGCGCCTGATCCCGGCAAGAGTACGGCACAAACGTGCCCGTGACATGGCACATCTGCAGTTTATCTCCAACGGGCTCAACGATGCGGACGCTCCTTGCGCAGTTTTGCTATTTATCAGCTTCGAGGAGAGATATGTTCAGATACTCACAAACTCGAAGGTGCCCATAGAAAACAGCAGATGGGAGAGTGTCATCGAAAAACTGACAAAAGATATTAAGGCGGGAAAGATGCAGGAGGGAATAGAGAGTGCGATAGAGCAGATTTGCTCACTTATAGAAGAGACCGCTCCATGCGAAAACTGTAAAAAAGAGAATAGATTCCCGAACCGTCTTGTAATCTACTGAGAGCTTCAAAAAAGCCTCTTTTGAGGCTTGAAACGGGGACAGCTCCCGCTAAATGAGCCCCAAAAGCGCCACCAGAAGAACCGGCGGGGTAACTATGAGACCCACTTTCATATATTCACCCCACCCTATTTTTACACCTTTTTTTGCCAGCACATGCAGCCATAGGAGAGTCGCCAGAGATCCTATGGGAGTCATTTTGGGGCCCAGGTTACAGCCGATAATATTGGCATAGGCCAAAAATGTATCTCCCGTTTTGTCGATTGCAAGATCCATCACCATGATGGTAGGCATATTGTTCATTACGGAGCTCAAAACGGCCGAAAGAAAACCTGTTCCTATAATGTAAGTCTCATGGCCGTACCCTTTCAAATAGCCGAGCCAGCCCGCTATTTCGTCCGTAAGACCTGCGTTTTTGAGACCGAAAACGACGACATACAGACCTATCGAAAACCATACAACCTGCCATGGGGCGGTTTTGATCGTCATTATCGGTTTTGCGGCCCTGTTTTTTGCCGCTATATAGAGAAAGAGCAGCGCTCCGCCGAGCGCAAAAAGGGAGATCGGCAGATTGTAAATATCCCCTATAAAGTAACCCGCCAGCAAAAGGGCCAGAAACCACCAGCTTATCCTGAACATCTTTTCGTTTTTTATGACGCTTTCGGCTTCCGGCAGCGTATCTATGGAGATTCTGGCGGGAATCGACTTTCTGAAAAAGAGCCAGAGCACGACGATGGAAGCGGCTATGGATAGAAGGTTCGGGAAGAACATGGCCCGCATATACTCTACGAAGCCTATATCGAAATAGTCTGCCGTCACTATGTTGGTGAGGTTCGATATGACCAGCGGGTTCGAGGCGCTGTCTCCTATGAAGCCGCCGGCCATCAAAAAGGCAAAAATTGCCTTCGGGTCCATCTTCAGGTACCTCATCTTCGCAAGCAGAATAGGTGTAAGGATCAGAGCGGCCCCGTCGTTCGCGAAAAATGCGGCCACCAAAGCTCCAAGCAGGAGGATGTTTACAAACATCAGATGCCCGCTGCCGCGGCTGAGCTTAGCCATCTTTATGGCCGCCCATTCAAAAAAGCCTATCTCGTCCAGAACCATAGAGAGCAAAATGATGCCGATAAACGCCAGCGTGGCATCCCAGACTATCGATGTAACCTCTATTACATCCCCGAAGGAGACTACACCCAAAAGCAGAGCGGCAACCGCCCCCGCAACCGCACTCGTACCTATCTGCAGCCCTTTGGGCTGCCAGATGACTAGAGTAAGCGTGATTAGAAAAATCGCGACAGGCAAAAACATATCAGGGGTTCAGCACTTTCGATCTTTTAAGAGCCTCTTCTATCTCGCTTTTTTCGATATCACCGGTAAGCTCAAGTTCTACAGAACCCTCTTCACCGCCCACATTCATATCTTTAATTCTCTTTTTTGTATCCTCGCTCATACACTCACACTGTCCCTCGGCACAGTTTTGTACCATCTTGACAATATTCTCTTTTTTTATGCCTTCGCCAAACTTTATTTTGACTCCGTTGACGGTAGACTCTACTTCTCTTTTCATAATCCAAGCTCCTTTTCAATTTTTGGCAAAAGCCTCTCTTTTATTAGATCTTTGGTCTTCTCAAACGCTTCATACTCTCTGCCGTCCGGATCTTCAAAACCCACATGCAGAGTCTTGACGGATGCCGGAAAAACCGGGCACGACTCCTTCGCGTTGTCGCATACGGTCACCACAAGATCGAAGGGCCCTTCGGCAGATACCTCGTCGATGCTCTTCGAGTGGTACTTATCGTTCCATGCTCCCTCTTCTTCAAGCACCTTTACCGCATTCGGATTCACTCTGCCCGAAGGGTTCGAGCCCGCACTGAAAGCCTCTACCCCTTTTGGACCCAGATATCTGTTTACAAGGCCCTCCGCGATTATCGAGCGGCAACTATTGCCGGTACACAAAATAAGCACTTTTTTCATAATTTACACTCTTTTGAAAGTTTTTTAAGGTCGGGAAGTTCCACAGGCAGAGTGCGAATCTCTTCCAGGGCCTCCTGCCTGAATCTGTCCAGCGGAGAGCGTATGGAGTAGTATCTCCAGCGGCCGCACTGTTTCGAGCTCAAAAAACCGGCATCTTTCAAAATCTTCAGATGCCTCGATAGTCGCGACTGAATCATACCGAAGGATGCTTCGAGATCACATACGCAAAGGGGTCCGTGAATATCTATGAATTTAAGCAGTTTTACCCGCGTCTCATCATAGAGTGCCCCTATGCTTTTTAAGAAATCCTCCATAGCTTCCACACCGTCTCCTTTCGGATAGTCGAATCATAGCATATTGTATATCATATATCAAGATATGTTGATATATTGGAATAAATATAGCAATAGTAACATCAATTACTCTTTTGTGACAGCTCTTAAAGTGTGTTCATTTCTATATTGTCGAAATTTCCTCTGTAGTATTTTGCATAGAGTACCTTCTTCTCCAGCGCCTCTATTACCCTCTTCGGAAAATCTGCATCTTTGAAAATTTTGGCATGATGCAGCCCGCCGGGACTGAAAACGTTGACTTCAAGCAGCTTGTCCGCAACAATGTCAAGACCTACTAGAAACATGCCGTCCTGTACGAGCTTGGGGCGGACTATCTCGGCGAGTCTCAGCATCTGAGGAGTCACTTCTGCGGGTTCAGCTATCGCTCCCGCATGGATGTTGGAGCGCATATCTTCTCCCTGGGGAACTCTTTTGAAAGCACAATAAATTCCGTTCTCTTCCAGCGGGACGCCGTTCATCAAAAAGAGGCGCGTATCTCCGCCTGCGGCTTCGGAGATATACTCTTCGGCTATCGCATAACCGTCCCTGAATACCGCATCCGCCATCTGATGCATGTTTGCGGCGTCTGAGGGCTGTACGAAAAAGACTCCTCTGCCAGCAGACCCCATTAGAGGTTTGAGCACTATTCTCTTATCATGTTTTTCGTAGAACCTCTCTATCTCGGAAAAGCTCCTGGTAATCACCTTTTCTACACGCACCTCTTTGGGAAAGTGCTGAAAATACATCTTGTTGATGGCCTTCGATAGTCCGTCCGGATCGTTAAGCACTATCACTCCATGGCGCATGGCAGTCCTGCCGAACACTATAGCCGCGTGCTGTGCCCATGAAGATTGCACATCCTGCGCCGGATCGTTTCGAAGCATCAGAATATCCAGATCGTCGACCGTAATGCGCTCTTTTACGGCCTCGTCGGAGCAGATCGCCCCGTAGTAGCTCTTCTGGTCGTCGAAACTGCCGTTTTTGACTCTTCTGGCGTGCGCATGAACCAGCTCGTCGCAGTTATATACGAAATCCCCCACTCCTGTAAGCCAGACTTCGTGCCCCATTCCGGTCGCTGTCAAAGCGAGCTGAATCGTCGAACTTGGCAGCTGCTCGTTCAAAATATCGTTGAGCACAAATGCGATTCTCATATATACCCTTTCTCTATAAGGTCCAGAATTCCAAGCTTCTTCTCTCTCAGCTCTTTCAGGCGCGCCTTGGCACCGTCATCTTCGAGATAGCGCGGCCATAGAGGAGGCGGTTTGAGTATGCCGCGCCACTGAAGCTCCTGAACCAGAGGAATATGTTCTGCAGCGATTTTCCCCATAAAGAGCGGCTCCAGCGGCCCCTCGCCGTGAAGATACTCCATGATAACAACAAGCCCTCTGAGGTATACGGCATCTTTTGTAAGCCCACCGCCTCGAAAGACCCGCGTCGTAATCGTAAAAGCGCTCTTTTCACCAAAGTCGTACCGGTCGCACAGTCGGCTGAAAACCTCCGGAAAGCTTGCACCGCCGCAGAGCATATCTACCGCAACGACACGGGCGGCCAGCACCCTCAGGCGTGCTTCGCTTATTCCTCCGCACAGATACTCCGACAAAACGGCAATCCCTTCCTGCATCTCATCATAGCCGCTCAATCCGGTATGAAGCTGCATAAAAGGCTGCGCCATCCCGTTGACATAGGTAAGAATATGGGTGCCTATCTCATGATTCAAAAGAGCCTTTATACGCTTTTTGGGGAAGTGGGCGCTTTCGGCTATAAGGAAATCCCCTCCCGAAACCATCGCACCTGCAACAATGTCGTTGCGTACCTGCACTGTCGACGAGAGCTTCGGATAGCTTTTTTTGTAGTATTCAATCTCTTTTTCTGCATATTCGGCAAAAGTTTTTGCATCCACGCTGCCTGCTTCGGCATCTGCTTCCACATTTTCATGCCTTTTGTGGGCGAGAAGCCGAAGCATCGATTCGGCGGTTTGCAGAAGAGTCCGCTCCGCTTTTCCGTATGTCGTAATGCTTTCATATAGGAAATTCGGGGTATCGCGGTCTGAGAGCATAGTAAGCTTTCTATCGAGCTCTTCACGTTTCTGGTCGAAAAGATCGAATAGAGTGGGATCTTCTATCTTTCCGATCGGAATCTCATAGAGCCTGCGTTTCATATCGGCGATATCGAATGGTCTAGGTCTGTAGAGAAAGTATGGCACTCCTTTGAAGCCCTCATCTCTGAAACGCCTCCACGCCTCTTCGGTATTTACCGGAGTCACTTGAAGAAGAAAGTCGAAAGAGTCGTCTATTTCGGCAAGCGCCCTGTCCGAATCCCATACCGCTTTGGTAACGAGCCTCCTGCCGAGCATCGCAAAATGGGTGGGGCAGTTTGAGGTCATGTCGGAGACGAACCGGAAAAAGGCCTGCTTCACCGCTCTGCCGAAATCGCGCCTTAACTTCTGCAGTTTGACGGGATAGAGAGTAGTGCCGCTCTCATCGCGGTAGTATGGAAAAATTCCAAGACCCAGCAGGTATATATCCTCTCTTTTGCGCAGTTCATCGGGCAACAGGGGGTTCATCCCCTCGGGCGCCACCTCTTTTGTTCTGCAAATCTCCACAATCGCGGGCAGACGGTTCATGGTAATCTGCTTCAGCCGGTTTTGGAGTATCTCTACGGTGGAGAGAAGCTTTGACGGGTTTTCGGAAAATATCCGAAAAAAAGGTTGTCTGTTCCTGACCGCCTCATCGGAAAAATCCGAGTAGGGAAGCGTCCAGATCTCCAGGATCAAAAAGGTGCCGAAAACATCACGAAGTGTCGTCGAGACCGCCTCCATAAGTGCCGATATTTCGTCCGTTTCACCGGCTATAAGATATGAGGCTTCCGACTGCACAAGCTTTTGCGTTCCCTCATCCTCACGCTCCTTCGGTTTGCGATAGACGCAGATAAAAGGGAGCTGGCGATCTATATGTATCAGACCGCCGCCCGGCAGTCTCTCTCTTACGGGGCGATTGGCGGCCAACTCGCTCTTTATCTTTTCGATGAATTCGCCTGTTCTCCTGTCGGCCGCACTCATATTTCTACACCCATCTTCTTAAGAGACCCTTCGATTCCGGGAATCGTGCACTTCAGCAGAGTATGAAGCCGCTCTACCTGCACAAGATCGACATTCCCGGTCCACTCGTCCATAAAGATCTTCTTGAATTCCAAAGA
>CAYZMY010000053.1:0-7903 GCA_964479605.1 uncultured Campylobacterales bacterium
AGAATGAAGAGCTGCTCAAAGCGATAAAAGAGGCGAAAGCCGACAAAGTCTCGCAGACATACGCAAAGATGAAAGCCTCCGCCGCCGCACAGATACTCTCGAACATGAAGGCTTCCCAGGCCGCAAGAATAGTTTCGACACTGAAACCCAAAACGGTAGGCCAGATACTGGCGAAGATGGACCCCGCGAAGGCTTCACAAATCACCCTTCTGCTTGAAGACAATATACCGGAGAGCTCTGCCGGACAGGGTGGGATAAAAAAATAGGCCTCTCTTTCTCTGTAAAATCGGCATAATCACAAATTTACCTAACTTTCGATAAACTGTCGAAAAAATTTGCCCGTTTTTTCGGGACCAAAGGCGCGTTATGAAGTTAAGTTTGGCCCATGCACCGTACATTGCCAGCAAAATCGGCATCGATCTGGCGAACGCACCTTTTGTAAAACTCAAAAAAGGTCTTGAGCCGGTAATCAAAAAGGCCCAGGAAGTTATAGAGAAAGATGTAAAAAACGAGCGTGCACTCGAAGAGCGCGTAAACGAGCTGCTGGATGAGAAAGAGGATGAGATAGAGTTCATGCAGGCGGATATCCGGCAGCTTTTCTGGATGATCAAAAAGAAGCTTGCTCCGGAGTACGGTGTCATACTCAATACTGAAGACAGGTACAGCGATCTTTCGCACAAAATATTGAATGAGCTGTGGGAAGAGGACCTGATAGAGTATACGGTAAACGAAAACCAGGTCCGAGGGGTTATATTCAGGGCGATCGAAGAGTATATGAAATCTTTCGAAGAGATAGAAGATGTCGTACTGGAAAAGCTTTCGCACTATAAGCGCAAACTGATACCCGGAACAGAGGAGTATGACTTGATCTTTGAGCGGCTCTATGAAGAGGAGCTTCGTAAACGGGGGATGATGTGAAACCGAATATGAAACCGGTCTGGCTATACCTGGAGAACGGCCTTTTTCTCGAGGCCAAAAGTTTCGGAGCCGAGGGTACAACCGTAGGCGAGATAGTATTCAATACTTCAATGACCGGGTATCAGGAGATTGTGACAGATCCAAGCTATGCCGGGCAGTTTGTTACATTTACGATGCCTGAGATCGGAAACGTAGGCTGCAACAGTGAGGATATGGAGTCTTCGGCCGCATGGTGCAAGGGCATTATCGTAAGGCAGTACCAGGCCGAGCCTTCCAACTTTAGGAGCGAAGAGCCTCTGCATGAACTTTTGGAGCGTTTCGGGGTGCTTGGAATCTGCGAGATCGATACGAGACTTCTTACAAAAACCCTGCGCGAAGAGGGGTCGATGATGATGATCGCCTCTACTGAAATTGACGACAAAGAGAAGCTTGCGCGTCTTCTTTCCGATGCGCCGCATATTAGTGAGATCAACTATATAGAAGCAGTAAGTACAAAAAAGAGCTATATTCATACTTCAGGCGCATATGATGCTGTCAATTACAGATACAATGAAGCTCCGGAGCCCAAAGCCAACATTGTGGCTGTAGATTTCGGGGTCAAACGCAACATACTCAATGAATTGAGCGAAGCGGGTATGCAGGTTGAGGTAGCACCCAACACTATAGATGCCGAGGAACTTATAAATCGCTACAGAGATGGTGAAATCGACGGAGTTTTTCTCTCGAACGGTCCGGGGGATCCTCTCATTCTGAAAGAGGAACAGCAGAAGATCCGTAAGCTCATAGATGCAAAAGTTCCTATGTTCGGCATATGTCTGGGACATCAGCTGCTCTCCATTGCCCACGGTTACGATACATACAAGCTTAAATTCGGTCACCATGGAGGCAACCATCCCGTTAAAAATCTCTCAACCGGAGCGGTGGAGATTACTGCACAAAACCATAATTACAATGTGCCGGAAGATATAAGAGAAATTGCGGAAGTAACACATGTTAACCTCTTTGACAATACGATAGAGGGACTTATATATAAAGAGAGTCCTGTTATGTCGGTGCAGCATCACCCGGAAGCTTCTCCGGGGCCGCATGAGAGCAGATACGTTTTCGGGGATTTCCTGCGCATGATAGTGCGCTGACCCCACTGTTCACTTAACAATTACTTAACACATATAATTTATAATACTTCTTCAGATACCGCTTCGAACACCTGAACTTTCAGTTATGTTCTCCTACTCCTTTACGAAGCGGTATGACTATGCGGGCAAGGAAAAAATATGAAAAAAACAATCCCTTTTATAGCACTCTCTATAGCTGCAGCCGCAACGCTCAGTGCGGAAGATATGCAGTTAAAAGATATCGATGTGGAAGAGCAGGTAAATACTACTATCGTCAAAGATGTCGCGGGCGAAGAGGTACGCTCTGCCGACCTGGCCGATGCGCTGAGCAAGCTTGATCCGGATGTTCAGTTGATCAGAAGAAGCGGTATTGCAAACGATATAATTTTGCGCGGTCTCAGAAAAGACAACCTGAATATACTGATAGATGGCGGAAAGATTTACGGCGGATGCCCCAACAGAATGGACCCTCCTATATCTCATATACTTACAAGCAATGTAGATAGGATTATAGTCAAAGAGGGACCGTATGATGTTGAAAACTTTGGAACACTAGGCGGGCTCATAGAGGTAGATACACTGGCACCGGAAGAGAAGTTTCAGGGTGAACTGACTTTAAATATAGGAAGCTGGGATTACAGGAAGGTCGGTTTTCGCTTGAGGGGAGGATCTGAAAAAGTCAAGTTTATATTGGGTGCTTCGACCGAGAACAGCGGACAGTACAGGGATGGAGACGGAAAGACGCTTGCCGAACAGGTAGATGCGTTCGCCGACAGGTACCCGACTGCGAACGGACAGAGGTATGCCCCGATGTATCATGAAATGAAGGCATATAAGAAAGATACGGCCATGGCGAAGGTCTTTGTAGATATCGCCGATAACCAGGAGCTGAAACTGAGCTATACGGCAAACAGAAGCAACAATGTCCTATATCCGAACAGCAAAATGGATGCGCAGCGCGACGCTTCCGATCTTCTCAATATTAAATACAGTGTTACCGGTCTCGGTGATCTTTCAAAAAAGCTCGACTTTGAATTTTACAACTCATGGGTGGACCACCCGATGGGAACATACTTCAGAAACGCCGCGATGATGATGGGAGTTTTTGAAAATATAATGTTCTCCCGTATATACGGCGGAAAGATAAAAAACAGTATGGAATTTGGAGAGGGAACGCTCTCTTACGGTTTTGACGGAAGCAAAAGAAGATGGGAGGGGCACTACGCTTCCAACGGTGTTCCGACCGGGATCTCAAGCATCAACAACTCTATTACCGAAAATGCGGCACTCTTTGCAGAGTATAAGAAGAGTTACGGAAATATAGATATGGAAGCCGGCATGCGTTACGACTCTACTTCGGTCAGCAATGACGATCCTGCAGCCGCCGACAATGATTACGATGCGTTCAGTGCCTACCTTTTCGGTACCTATAATATAGATGAAAGTTCAAGGTTTTTTGCCGGAATCGGAAAGTCATCCCGTGTTCCTGACGGAAAAGAGCTCTACTTCCAGATGAAAACGGGAATGTACGCAGGCAATCCGAACCTTGATCAGACGACTAACTATGAAGCCGATCTTGGATTTGAAAAAGAGTTTGAAGAGGCATCTGTAAAGAGCAAAGTTTTTTACAGCAGACTAAAAAATTTCATTGCATACAACTTGACAAACGGAAAGTACGAAAATGTAGATGCAAAACTTTACGGAATCTCGATCGAGGGGACATACGCCTTTAGCGACTATCTCTATGCGGAACTGGGAGCGGCCTATCAAAGAGGAAAAAAAGATAACCCGTTGAGCGGCCAGAGCGACAGGGATCTTCCCAACGTACTGCCGCTCAAAGCCAATGCGGCTCTCAACTATGATTTCGATGATACGTTGAGTGCGAGGCTTTCAGCTACAGCTGCAAAGGGGTGGAGCGATTACGATGCGGACAACGGGGAGCAGAAGATTTCCGGGTATACCGTTTTCAACCTGAAAATTAAAAAAGAGATTCAAAAGAGCCTCTTGGTGAGTTTCGGGGTAGACAATATTCTTGATAGAACTTATGCGATTACAAACACTTATGCAGACATGATTCTGACTTCAGGCGGCGGAGTTCCTATGCTTCTGAATGAACCAGGCCGTTACTACTACTGCAATCTCACGTACCGTTTTTGAATATTTCGCCGGTATATCCGGCGAAAAATATCAATTTATTAAGCCATCCTTAACAAAATAGTTAATTGAAAGTTAACAGATTTTAAGCATACCTTCATAAAAATGTCACTATGATGTCATTGTCTTACTTTCTGGCAACTGCCGGGGGGAAACAATATAAAGGAGGTTTGCATGACAAATGCAGCAATGGAATACGATTACACCGTATCCAAGTGGTTTGCCTACCTAGCAATAATTTTTGGAATTATAGGTATGCTTATTGGCGTGTTCATTGCCTTTCAGATGGCATTTCCGGAGTTGAACAACCTGTTCGGCCAGTACGGTACATTCAGCCGGCTTCGACCGATTCATACGAATGTTGTCGCGTTCGGATTTACTCTGAGCGGTATCTGGGCATCTTTTTATTATATTTCACAGAGGGTACTGAAAGTCTCCATCAAAGAGAATTCGGTAGTGCATGGAATCGCTAAACTGCACTTTTTCCTTTATGTGATTTTGGCAGCCGGTCTTGTAATCTCTCTTCTTCTTGGTATTACAACATCCAAAGAGTATGCAGAGATGGAGTGGCCGCTTGACATCCTGACAGTTGTGGTATGGATCCTTTTCGGTCTGGCAATGTTCGGTCTTATCGGTATGCGCCGCGAAAAGACACTCTATATATCCATGTGGTATTTCATCGCTTTCTTCCTGGGTGTCGCAATGCTGTACCTCTTCAACAATATGGAAGTTCCCACCTACTTCGTAGCCGGAATGGGCAAGTGGTATCACTCTGTCTCCATGTATTCAGGAACGAACGACGCTCTCGTTCAGTGGTGGTACGGACACAACGCGGTTGCATTTGTATTTACAGTGCCGATCGTTGCTATGATCTACTATTTCCTCCCCAAAGAGTCAGGTCAGCCGGTATTCTCATATAAGCTCTCTCTGCTTTCGTTCTGGGGTCTTATGTTTGTATACCTCTGGGCAGGCGGACACCACCTGATCTACTCTACAGTTCCTGACTGGATGCAGACAATGGGGTCTATATTCTCCGTTATCCTGATTCTTCCTTCGTGGGGTTCAGCAATCAATATGCTCCTGACGATGAAGGGTGAGTGGAACCAGTTGAAAGAGTCTCCGCTGATCAAGTTTATGATTCTCGCTTCGACTTTCTATATGCTCTCCACACTCGAAGGACCGATTCAAGCTATCAAATCTGTAAACGCGCTTGCACACTTTACAGACTGGATTCCTGGACACGTTCATGACGGTACACTCGGCTGGGTTGCATTTATGATTATCGCCGCTACTTTGCATATGGCTCCGCGCTACTACAAACGTGAAATCTACAGCAAAAAGCTGATGGAGATGCAGTTCTGGCTTCAGACTACAGGTATTGTTCTCTACTTCTCAAGCATGTGGATTGCGGGTATTACACAGGGTATGATGTGGCGTGCAGTCGACCAGTACGGAAACCTGGCATACTCTTTCATAGATACTGTCACGGTTCTGCATCCGTACTATACTATTCGTGCTATCGGCGGTCTGCTCTTTGTTATAGGTCTGTTCATGTGGGCTTACAACTTTGTTAAAACCATGCAAAGCGGCAAAGTTCTTGAAAAAGAGCCGGCATTCGCATCGCCTATGGGCGCGTAAGGAGGATAAAGATGTTTCATTGGTTGGAAAAAAGACCGTTTTTATTTTCGGTAGGAGTTTTTCTCGTTATTGCATTTGCAGGGTTGATTGAAATTGTGCCCGATTTTGCTCAGGCTTCGCGTCCTGTAGCAGGTACAAAGCCCTATACAGTGCTTGAGCTTGCCGGTCGTCATGTATATATCAAAGATAGCTGTAATGCCTGCCACTCTCAGCTGATCCGTCCGTTCAAGTCGGAAACAGACCGATACGGCCCATACAGCCTGAGCGGTGAGTATGCATTTGACCGCCCGTTCCTATGGGGCTCAAAACGTACCGGTCCGGACCTTCACAGAGTCGGTGAGTACCGTACTACAGACTGGCACGAAAACCATATGTGGGAGCCTGTTTCTGTCGTTCCCGGTTCAATTATGCCGGCATATAAGCATATGTTCAAACAGAATGCGGACCTTGAGACAGCATATGCCGAGGCCCTGACTGTCAAAAAAGTATTCAACGTGCCTTATGACAAACCTGGAATGCCTTCACTCGGCAGCTGGGAAGAGGCTAGAAAACAGGCTATGGAAGATGCGAAGAAGATAGCGGGCGAGATGAAAAATCAGGATGTAAAAGATGCCGTTGCACGCGGAGAGATTCCTGAGATAGTCGCTATTATCGCGTATCTAAACAGCCTACATTAAGCTGGATTCGGCATGGAAAATATTAGAGAACTGCAGGCTTATGCATACTTCTTCTTCACACTGTTCCTGGTTGTGGTACTGTATGCATATATTCTGCATCTCTACCGTGCAGAGAAGAAGGGTACACGCAACTACGAAAAGTACGGAAAGCTGGCATTGGATGACGAACCTGATTCCAAGCCGCTTGAACCGCAGGAAACGAAAGAAAAGAAGGAGCAAAAATGAATTGGTTAAGCGATAATATCAACCTGCTCGCCCTGATCGCCGCAGTCGTTATCTTAGTCTTGACTGTTTTGATTGCCGGTAAGTATATCAAGCAGATGAAGACCGACAAATCGACCGGAGAGCTGGCCGAGGAGAATTGGGACGGAATCGGAGAATACAAAAACGAGTTGCCCTCCGGATGGGCCTATACCTTTTTGGGGACGATGATCTGGGGTATGTGGTACTTTACAGCAGGATATCCTGTTAGTGCATACTCTCAGATAGGTGAGTACAACGAAGAGGTCGCAACACACACGCAGATGTTCGAGAGCAAGTGGGCAAATGCCGACAAGCAGACACTGCAGGAGATGGGAGAGGGAATATACCTCGTTCAGTGTGCGCCGTGCCACGGAATCGCCGGAGACGGCATGGACGGCAAGGCAGCCGATCTGACTGTTTGGGGTTCGGCTGCAGGTGTACTGGATACCATCAAAAAGGGATCAAAAGGTCTCGGCTATCCTATGGGCGAGATGCCTGCAGGTCTGCTTAGCGGAGACGCTGCAAAAAAAGTTTCTGCCTATGTCGCAAACGGCATGAAGGGTCAACAGCCTGCAGAATTTGCCACCTGTGCAGGATGTCACGGTGCTGACGGCAAAGGAATGGGAGGAATGGCTCCTGACCTTACCAAATACGGTACTACGGGCTTTGTAGCCGACGTTCTCAATCGCGGCAAAAAGGGGTATATCGGTACAATGGTCAGCTTTAAAGGAAGACTTACACCGGTTCAGGAAAAAGCTGTCGGAACATATATCCTCAGCCTTTCACGTGGCGAATAAGGAGCAAATGATGGAAAAACAGGGAAGCGCATTCGGAATTCACGGTATTGCCGGTATGCTTATAGCGACTGTACTGCTGCTTACAATTTTGGCCGGCCTTGTTACGGCTGCAATTAAAACACAGCAGGCTACAGCGCAGCAATCATATGAAATAGTTAATCCACTCTCTATTCAGAGAATTGGACCCGATCTTTCAAACGAGACGCATGTAATCGTCCATGGAGATCCTGTAGGCGGAGACACTCTGCATAAATATAAGTTTGAGAAGTAGACTGGCGATAGATGACGCAAGCGGCAAAGGGTAGAAGAAAGAGCGCCAAAGAGTACCTGAAGGACTGGGTGCCCTACCGCTACAAACGTT
>CAYZMY010000054.1:0-7769 GCA_964479605.1 uncultured Campylobacterales bacterium
GCTACGATCTTGACGAAATAGAGACGGCAATGCGACCGTTTGTGCAGCTGTAACCTGAGAAGGTGTCGAAAACAGCTTTTTTGGGACAAAAGGCAGTTCCTGTCCCAATCTACCCATATTTCAATAATGGGAGCGATCTACATCTCTTTCATGGCTCTGCCGCTTAATGTCCATGCTCTTCATCTGACTTTTCTATCTTAAGTGCCGGAAATCTATGAGTTGCAAATTTGGAATGACAGTTTACACATGCATTGATCATCTTGGAAAAGTAGAAGTTGGCCAACTCAGCGTTTCTCTTTTCAGCTACATGCTTAAGCATTCCGGCATCTTTATGAAAAGATTTATCCAACTCTATAAAAGCCGGCGGTAGCTTACTGTGCAGCTCTTTTGCCTGCTCTTTTGTAAGCTTTTGCTTTAAAATATAACTGTTTTTTATTTTTTTGGATATTTTTTCAATTTCACCCCAATTACCTGAAGCAAGAGCCGGAACGAGCGACATTACTCCTTTTTGCAAGGCAGTCATCTCTTGTGACAACAGGCCTCTAAGTTCAGGCGAAAGCGCTTCGACTCCAGCTTCAGTATGCATCTCGTGATGTTTTGCATGCTCACCTGCATGCGTAGATATACATGATGCTGCTACCAATAGCAGAACAGAATTTTTCACCATTTTTTTCATCTTTTCACTCCCAAATCATAGTCGTGGTGATAGTATACCCTATCCACAGGCCTAAATGTAGGCTTCGATGAGAAAAGTTATCGGACTTCTTTCGAAAGAACGTTTATCGGGTGTATAGAATATACAGGCCAACACTCCTGAATGAATTGTTGGCCGGTATATGTAATTGTCCATTCTGCAGAACTTCAAAAACTTTGCAAAATTTGACAGCCTAATATCTTAGGCATATGTAGAAAAGCCGAATTCACTTGAACTGGACTCTTCTGAATTGGATTGACTCACCATATCTAAAAGTGTTTGTGCATAATCAGCACTACTCATAGATGTTGCATCGACTTGCTTCATTTGAGAAATCATTGACTGCCTGTCCGCTTGAGAAAGAGAGCTCATTTGCTCTTTCAATGCACTTCTCTCTTCTGGCGATAGTTTTTGCATGATATCTCTCATGCCACCCTTGCCTTGCCCTCCACCAACACCTTGCATATTTTGCATATGCATCTGTTGCATTGAACCACTTGAGCTTACATTCATGGTTACTCCTTTTGATCTTATTGTGTTAATAAGTAAACATCACTCCTTTTTATTTAACACTATGTCTACAAGCAAAAATCATTCCTGTATGATTACCTTGGATATATTGTAGATATGAAGAGATATTGTCTATTTTTCAAGAGATTTAAAGAACTCATAAGCGGCAAAATTTTTGGGATCCAGAATCAAGATATCTTCATAAACTTTTTTAGCGCTCTCTATATCATTCGATCTTTGATATATCTTTGCCAAAAGCTCCAAAAAAGGAGTATCGGTTGGATATAGAGAGAGCATCTTGTAAGCTATGGCTTTAGCGTTAGTCAAATCTTTCTTTCCTATGAGGATTTTCATAAGATATAAATTTGCATAATAGCTATAATAATCCGTTTTTAAAATATCGTTACATATCTTAAGTGCGTCATCATATTTTTGCTGAAGAATATATATGTTAATTATTCCAAGTCTAGGAGGTATTGCGCTTTTTATGGCTATAGCCGCTTTTTTGTAATGATGGAGCGCATTTTTATACTTTTTATCTAGATAATAGAGCCACCCCAGCCTAAGATTTGGCGTATAGGCATCGGGATATTTTTGCATTACAGGCATTAAAGATTTTATAGCATCTTCATAATCTCCCATCTTTTCATAATTATAGGAGTTATAATAAGATTTCTTTATAAAATCATCATAAGCGAAAGAGAAAACGGCCAATATTGCAAACAAGACTACTTTTTTCATGGTTCCCCCTAGAAAATATAGCTAAACGACAACCCCGCCGCCAACATATTTGTATCTTCTGCTGTCTCGGTATCGGTGAATTTTTCATATGCCAGGTCGAAACTGAAGCCAAGACTCTCTTTTATTTTATAGTCTATTATCAGTCCGGCTCCACCATTGTGAATCTCCGCAAGATTATATACCGTGAACCCTCCATTTCTCACCGCATAGGCTTGTTTACCCCCCCAAACGTATCCGGTGGTTGTAAATTTTCCGTAATAGTTAGTAACTGAAAGCTGGACGGAGTGGTTGTTGTTGTCATACTCTGCAACACTCCTGATGGTATGCATATTTGGTCTGGCACTGTGACTGTTTACCGTTTCTACAATGTTGCTCTCTTCAAACGTAATATAGAAATATTGCAGATTCAGGTAAAAATCCCCTGATTGACGAGTATGCAAATATTTACCTACCGATGGAGTCAGCTGCCATACGTTCAGAGTTGGAGAGAAGTTGCCATAGTTGGAGTAATACCCATCTATCCCAATATCGAAACTCTCTTTTTCATAATATCTTACCCCTCCGAAAAAGACCATGCCTCCGTCGGTAAGGTAGTCATCCGAATCAATATAGTGAACCCCTCCTTTAAGAATATAGTTCTGCACGCTGTAGTTTGAATATACAAACGTAAAATCGTTTTGGCCGAAAGTCTGAGTATTGTCTTTATAGTCCAGCTTTAAATAGCTATACTGTATATCCAACTGCTGTTGCATATCTTTTCTGCTCATATAGACTCCGCCGTAAAAACCATTCTCTTTTACGCTGTTGTCTCCATAGCCAACATAACCGGCAAACGGTGTAACCGTATTTATCTCCGACGCAACCAAAGATAAAACCGTTAACAAAAACAACAATACTGTTTTTCTCACTTTTTTCTCCTTATAATCAAGTTTTCAACCATAATTGAGTCAAAAAAATGTATTTCATCTATCTTGACAGAGCAGATTATTTTTCTTCCATTCAACTCAATTTCACCTTTTATAAAATCATTCTCTTTTTCCCAAGTCCCCCTATATAAAAACCTTCGACTGAAAAAAGAGGCCAAAAACATTAAAAGTTCTTTTTTAAACCAACCAAAAACGATTCTGGGTGTCAGCGTATCTCTCCATCTTACCCTTCTATTGTCGACAAGTGGGACTCTCGGAACGGCAATGAAAAACTTTTTGAGGTAACTGCTGTCACTTCCCACATAATCATAAAAGTAGAACACTCCGTAATCTTTGGCGAAGAAGAGCCGGTTCTTCTTCTCATCTTCAAAGAAAAACCTCCCGCTGAATCTATCCATCTCCACTCTTATACTGAACTCGTCTATTCTCTTTTCATCTTCAAAAACTTCGTAACGATACACAGAATCCAATACGAAACTGAATTTGCTGTCCAATGATTTATCGGCGCTGAAGCTGGATATCTTCTCATCTTTTTTAGGTCTATCATAAAAAAAGATACTCTCTTTTTTCAAATAGGCAACGAAGTTGAAAGGGATCGTTTTGGAGCCTAGATATGAATTTTCTTGAACCTGGATATGAATATGGGGTTCAGGCGAATATCCGCTGTTGCCGCAAAGCGCAACTATCTGTCCCGCTTCAACGTAATCACCTTTTTTTACCCGCAAAGAGTTTTGAGCCAGGTGAGAGACCTCTACATAAGCGCCGCCGCTTGTAGATAAGACTAGGTAGTTCCCCCAGTTGTTAATATTGTCCACCTCTCCTATCGGGTTGTCTTTATGGTGTGATACCGCTTCGACAACATATCCGCTAACAGGAGACAACACCGGCTTTTTGAACGCATAGTAGTCTTCAGGAAAGTTCCCGCTGTTTTTGTAGCTTTTGCCATCTTTGTCTCTTATAACAAAATCGTAGGCATATCTCCATCTGCCCTGATGGGTCCAGATATCATCAAAAGCCTGGTATACGCTCCATGTCCCCGAAAAGGGCAAAAATATACCGACTTCGTTCGTTCTGAACCTGAAAAGGCTCATAAGGTAGTAGCTCAAACTGTTTTCGGGGGTTCTCTTTATCACATATGCAAACTCTTTATATCTTACAAGACGCAGCACAAATAAAAAACTTATAACAGTGAAATTAAAAGGCAGGGTAAAAACGGGGATCTTGTATAGAGTCCAAAAAATCGCCGTAGAGTCTACAAGCAACACCGAAATTCCCACCCCGAGCATTGCCATCAAATAGCTTCTGATACCGGGGATCAAAAATATAGAGCCTAAAGCAATAGCGACCAAAACATAATTAAACCCGTACGGATTTAACAAAGAAGAGATAAACGAACCGCTTAGCAGCGAATGTATATAGACTCCAAAGTAGTATCCGGCAACTGCTAAAATTGCCATTATTCTGGAATGAAAAAGAATGAAAATAAAAAAGAAGACTCCAACCCAAAAATTGGGCAAGAAAAGAATAGTCCCTATAGATTTGAAAAAAGAGTCTATCCAAACAGGTACGTAAATAGATCCGTTTAAAAGTCCGGAATGGTTGTAAAGAGTCTCTATAAAAAGGTTTGAGTAATTAAGCGACGCTAAATAAACGATAGAGCTGACTATTGCAAAAGGCAGCGATAATATAGGAATGAGATAGATTGAAAAGAGAGTATGCAAAACTATGGTAACCAAAAAGGTTAAAACGGAAGCGACGGCTATCAAAAAAACGGTTACGAGTGAGAGTTTAAACAGAAAACCTATGCTCATTCCCACCAGCAAAGGGTTATAGATATAAAAGCCGCTCTCCAAAAACTCGGGGTCCATCCTGATATAAGCGGCAAAAAGAAGGACGAAAACCACTCCCAAAAGACCGCTTATCGCAACGTTTGGATTAATGAACGTCGCTATCAAAAGCAGGATGCCTATCTTTTTATTTTTAATAAACAGTATCTCCGCATATGCGGATAAAATAGAGTTGGTGTAAGATTGAAAACTTTTCAAACCAGCCGTATCGATCAAAGATTTCATCATTTAAGTTTCAGTTTTTCCGGTAAAATCTCTCTGTTTTCTATATCGCTCAACTCCTCTCTTTCTCTTATCAACTCCACGTTTCCGTCTTCCGTGACCATCAAAACTCTCGGTCTATACCTGATAAACTGCATCCACTGGGTAATGTTATATGCCCCTACCGGAGAGATCACGAGCTTGTCCCCTCTTCTTAGCCTCGGAAGCAGGATCGACTCGTCTATTACGTCTATGTTCATACATAGCGGCCCGTTTATCATGGCCGGTTCACTTATACCGCTAATTTCTCTCGTCAACTCAATGTTAAATTTATACCAGAAATAGGTATATAAAAGATTTACGCCCGCATCTACAATGTAGCTTCTCCTGGAATCTGGCAAAGTTTTGCTGGCAACCACCGAAGTCACCAGGTATCCGGCCTCGTCTATAAGATGCCTTCCGGTTTCAAGATAGAGTTTTGGGTAGCTGTTTCCTCTGATGTTTTCATACAGTGCGCTTGTTATGGCTTCCGCATAATCGTCGATTGTCGGAACGACAACTTCCGGCGGCTGGTAGATACCCCTTAGATGGTTTTTTGAAGCGAAACCTCCGCCGACATCGATATACTCTATCGTAAATCCGACCTTCTCTTCCACTTCATTCATCAACCTGACCATTTTTGTGGTCTCTACCTTATATGCGTTCGCATCCAGCATAAAAGTTCCGATATGAGCGTGAAGACCTGTGAGCCTGAGTTTACCGCCGGCTTTTATACGTTTTACCGCATCCATCGCCTGACCGCTTTCTATATTGAACCCGAAGCGACTCCATTGCGGGTAGATTCCGGTATCCATATTGAGTCTTATGGCCACAGGAATCTCGGATCCAAGCTCATCGGCAACCTTTTCAAGATCGTTTATCTCATCGAAAGTATCTATATGGATCTTGGCACCCTCTTTCGCCGCCGTAACCAAAGAGTCGTAAGGCTTATAGGGACCGTTGTATATGATATCTTTCCCCTCTATGCCCAACTCTCTCGCTTTTTCATACTCAAATTCGCTCACAACTTCGGCAATAGCACCTTCCTGGTGAAAAACCGCACAGACCGCCTTTAGATAATTGGTCTTATAGCTCCATCCAAACTGCACATTTGGATATCTGCTCGAAAACGCTTCATAAGCACTTCTGTACTTCTCTCTTATAGCCTTTTCATCAAAAATAAAGAGCGGGGAGCCGAATCTCTCCACCATCTCGTCAATAGCCACTCCCCCTATCTTTTTTCTGATTTTCTGTTTCGGCATGGGAACTCCGGCTTTCGAGTGGCTGCTCTCTACCTTGATTATGGTAGGTTTTTCATAAGTTTTTATAGCCATTGCTTTCTCCTTTCGTGGCCAGTTCACTCAGCTTGTCGATATCCGTAATAAGCTCGTATGTATATCTGACCATCATCTTTCCGCTCTCATAATCGCCCGACATATCACTATTCTTATCGAACATAACGTCTAAAACTCTTTTGGGAAGATTCACCCCCACACCCGTGGCAAAATATACCCAGGCCGGGAATCGCGGATTTATCTCTATCAAAATGATATTATCTTCATCGACTATACACTCGAGCTCAAAAGGACCTTTCCACTTATATTTGCCAACGAAATCTTCGGCGACTTTCAGCAGCTTCTCATGCTTGATCGTAACGCCGTTCCATATCTTTCCTAGATGAGTAGTTGTCATCTTTTTTATAGCCACGAGCCCCAAAGAGTTCCCTTTTCCGTCACCAGCGCCTATGACGTTGAGCTCATCCCCTTTTACAATCTCCTGAACCAGTATGGGGAAGCCCCACTCGTTCGAGATCTCCGTAAAATAGTAAACGGCCTCAGGTAAAGATTTGGCTTTATATGCCTTGTAATAGTTACCTTTTACTACACACGGAAATCCTATCTCGTTTACCGCCTTTTTAAGCTGGTCGATATTGAAAACTTTTTTGGTTTTCGGATACGAAATTTCCAGTACTTCACTAATATCGCCAAGATTCTCTTTGCTTCTTAGTTCAAACTGCTCAAGGTTCGGCAGGAAAGTTTTTATACCTGCCTCCTTCAAATCATCCTGATACTTGATATACGACGGCAACTCCGCATCCAGTGTGGGAATAACGGCATCAAGACCGTAACTCTCTTTTATATACAAAAGCCTGTTAAATATAGGCTCCCACCCTTGTGACGGGTAGGTCAAAACGTAGCTTTTGTCTATCACAAAATCCATAAAGTTGCCCGGGTCCTGGACATCGTAGCTAAGACCCACGGTCTTTATGGAAGAGTCGGCTTCCTTTAAACTTCTCGCCACACCGATACCCGGCCCGGGATTGTCCGTATCGTTTACTCCGCTAATCGCTACAATCATGGCAGCAGTCCATAAAGTTTCAGTTTCTCTTTAAAATCCAAAACATCGTTCAGGGCCTCCTCCTGAGTCACATCATACTCTTCGGAAAGCTTTTTCGCTATCTCTTTCTCTTCAACTCCCCTGGCTAAATCTTCTATAATCTCTTTAGCCGTCTCATTCAGAGTAAAAGTCTCGCCGCTTGTCGGATCGAACGCAAAACCGTTTTTGTTAACAGCCAAATTCTCTATCCTCATTTTTTACTCCTTTATTATAATGATAATAACATTGAATGGTTAATGAAACGTTAACGATAAGAGCGCAACCGCACGCAACCGGGGTCACGCAACCGGGGTCAGGTGATGCCAATGCTACTTGCCGTCCTTTTTATAATCCTCTGAACAGTCGCCTGATTAAGCCCAAGAAACTTTGCGATTTTATGCTGCGAAAAGCCTTCACGGTAAGCCTCTACCATTC
>CAYZMY010000055.1:0-7495 GCA_964479605.1 uncultured Campylobacterales bacterium
TATTCAACTTTCTTCGCAGCGGTAGTTACAACCACTATTGGGCTTTCGACCGGGCACTCAAAAACATAGGTGTCAGCGACGGCTGCTGTTCGCTTGGTGAAGAGTACTGCAAGACGGAAGAGGAATTTCCAAGCAGTAATGGGCAAGGCAATGGCTATCGCGGAGGGCTCTAAATTGGATACGACCATCCGCCCCTCTATTCATGTTCGGTTCATGTTGCCGTGTGACAATAGGTATGAAAGGAGGTGACAGATGGGGTGGAAAAAACGAACCGCCGTTGCCATCGTGCTCATTCAATTCGTGCCCTACGGCAAGAATCACACCAATCCACCCGTTGTCGCGGAGCCCCGGTGGGATTCGCCTCAAACCCGTGAGCTCTTCATGAGAGCCTGCGGTGATTGTCACTCCAACGAAACGAAATGGCCCTGGTATAGCCATATTGCTCCGATCTCATGGCTCGTCACCTACGATGTGAAAGAGGGACGGGAGCACTTTAACGTATCGATGTGGGGAGACCAACGCAAAAACAGGGGCGATGAAGCCGCCGAAGAGCTGCGTGAAGGTGAAATGCCGCCGCTGGTCTATCGGATCGCTCATCCGGAAGCCAGACTGAGTGAAGCTGAGAAAAAGCGTCTGACCGAAGGGCTCGTGCGAACCTTTGGCGAAAAAAAAGAGGAGCACGATTAAAAATCCCGTCTACTGGATACGTAAAGAGAAAGGAAAAAGAATCATGAGGCGAACATTTATCACGATACTGGCATTAAGTGTAGTTGTTTTTGCACAAAGCGCTCAAGAGATTATGGAGAAAAATGGATGTCTCACTTGTCACGCTGTAGCAAGCAAAAAATCTGCTCCTGCCTTTGCCGGTATAGGAATGAAAAACAAGCGTTTTGAAGGCTCTAACGCAAAAACTGCCATTATGAATTCAATCAAAAATGGCTCAAGAGGGAAATACCCGATGTTTGCAAATAGTGCAATGCCTGCATTTAAAAATCTTTCACAAAAAGAGCTATCCATTCTCGCTGATTATATCTTGGAACAATCCGCTAAAGTGCAATGCAACTGTAAAGCAAAAGCGCACGGTATGGGAATGGGAAGAGGATCGAGAGAGTGATTTTCCTCAAGTAACTATATTTTTAGTGAAAAAATGAAAAGTGTCGAATGGATGCTACGCTGTCTTATATAACAACACACTTACGACTATAATGGGTTGAGCCCGGTTAAAACGTTAAACGGCTAGTTTCGTGTTCACATTCTGTTCAGCCTTCTGTGTTAAAGTATCGGTATGAAAAAAATTACGATACTGATCATAGCCGCCGTCATAGGTCTACAGGCTGAACTTTTGAGTCTGGATACATGTATCGACAAAGCTTTGGCTACCCATCCCGATGTACGTACCTTTATGCTTAAAGTCCAACAGCAGAATGAAGGGGTGAAAATGGAGAGGGGGGCTTTGCTTCCAAAGGTATCCATATATGCCGAATATGACCCCCAACGTACATATGTCATTCCACTCAACGGAGAGTTCAATACTATCGATAGTGACGGGTGGAGCGTCGGAATCAGCGCAAGTCAAAAGCTCTATGACTTCTCGAAATCCTCCCACTCCATACAATCGGCTAAAATTCGTCATGAAGTTTCCCGTCTTTCACTTGAAGAGGTCAAGGCGCTTATGCGCTACCGTATACGGGTGGCGTATGCGCAGATACTGGTTCAAGAGGCGGCTCTTGATGCCCGCAGGAAAGATCTTGAAGCAAAAAAAGCTCTCTATGAACAAGCCAGAGCACTTGTGAAACAGGGATTGAAGACAAGGGCTGACGAGAGCCGTTTCTTAACTTCGGTTCGTCAGGCCGAAGATGCCCTTGCCCTTGCTCAGGCAGACTACAAAAAGGCACGAATTACGCTCGAAGAGTATATCGGTGAACGGATCGCCGAAGATACAAGGTTTGAGGAGTGGAGATTGAACGGCTCAGAGGGGCAGCCTGAAAATAGCGATCCGGATAAAGTGGTTGCAAATAACCTGCAGATTAAAATAGCTCAAAAGAGTCGGGAAGCATCCTATGAGTCGTACCGTTCCAAACGGGTAGAGCGTTTCGGATCGATTGACCTGGTGGCGGAAGCGAGCCATTTCGATACTCTGTCTAGTTACGACTCTACCGTGATAGGTATTCGTTACAGTGCACCTATTTACAGTGGCGGACGCCTTAGTGCTCAAGCTCAGCAGAGCAGAATCGAAGAGATGGTTTCGGCAGAGGGGAGAGAATCCAAGAAACGGTCCGTCGATAAGGAGGTTCGTTCTCTTTTGGCTGATCTAAGCGAGGTTCGGAAGAGGATAGATGCGCGTCGTTCCCAGTTGCACTCGGCCGAAGAGACCAAGTCTTTGATTGAAGCACGTTACGAACAGGGGTTGGCCACATATATGGAGGTTCTCGATTCGGAAGCGGTCTGGTTGGATGCTAAACTTGGTCTTCTAAACACTTATTATACAAGACTTGAACAACTCTACAGATTGGAGTATCTCAATGGTAAATAGATGGTTGAAGTGGGCTATAGCAGCTCTTGTTTTGGTGGCGGCTGCTACGCTTTTTTATACCAAAGTTTACATTCCCAAAGCGACATACAAGAGTGTTACGGCAAAAAAAGGCGAACTATCTTTAACGGTTTACGGCATCGGAACAGTCAGTTCCAAAACTATTCGTCCTGTCGCATCGAATACAGGCGGTAAGGTTATACAAATTTTAAAGGATCAGGGGGAGTGGGTCAAAAAAGGTGAAACGGTAGCCGTTCTCGATCCTGTCGATCTACCGGATCAACTTGCTCAGGCCAAGGCACTGTTAGAAAAAGCCGGCCATGAAACCGTAGCTGCAAAAAAAGAGCTGGAAGCACTTCTGGCGCAGCGAAAACTGGCCAAACTTACCTATGACCGATACGACAAACTGTTTCAAAAAGGGTATGCGGCTCAGGCGGAGTATGACAAAGCACGTACCGATCTGGAGGCGATCGAAGCGCAGATTGAAGCGTCAAGAGCCCGGATTGAGTCCACTATTTCGGAGCAGAAACGAGCTCAAAAGAGTATCGATGCTCTCATGCAGAAAATTGCACGTCTTCGCGTAGTGTCCCCCGCAGAGGGCTATGTAATACGAAAAGATGCGGAAGTGGGCCAAACCATTGCGGCACAGCAGCCTCTGATCACAGTAGTGGATCCACAAGATGTATGGGTGAAAGCCTATGTTGATGAGCGTATCAGTGGAAAAATAGCCAAAGGTCAGAAAGCCGCAATACTATTACGTTCTAAATCCGGAGAGAAGCTTCAGGGATATGTGGCGCGAATTGAAGCCGAGAGCGATCCGGTTACAGAAGAGCGCGTAGTTGACGTGGCGTTTGAAAAGGTGCCTTTTCCGTTCTATATCAACGAACAGGCGGAAGTGATTATCGAGACGGGGCGATTGAGCAATGTTTTGCTTATTCCTCTCGACCTTATACGACGAGGAGGCGTATGGATCTATAAAAATGGAGAGGCGCACTTCAAAAAGATCGAAATGGTAGGCAAAAACGACAAGTTCGCCGGGGTTAAAGGTATAGAAGAGGGTGAGAAGATCCTTGTTCCGGATCCGCATAAAAAACCGCTCTTCGAAGGTGCGGACATTCGGCTATGATTAATCTGGCTTACAAAGACATTGCCCACTCCTACCTAAAGTTTGTTGTCACGGCGATGGGGGTCGGGATGCTGCTGGGAATCGTGCTCATCATGATCGGCGTCTATCGCGGGATGGTCATCGACGCACAGGTCCTGCTGGATGACATTGGGGCCGATCTGTGGGTAGTCCAGGAGAATACACTCGGACCCTTTGCCGAGAGCTCACGCGTTCACGAAGACCTCAAAAACACCCTGCGGGCCAACTCCGACATTGACAAGACCGCAGCTCTGGCCTTTTTGAATCTGCAGATCAAAACACCTGACGGCGTGATGAAGCGGGTCTACAGCGTCGGTTACGACCCCTACGGCGATATCTCGGCAATTAATCCGACCAGGCTCGTAGCGGGCCGGGTGCTTGAAAGGAGTCACTACGAGATCGTCGTCTCGAAGAAGCTTGGCTTCAAGCTCGAAGACAAGATTCGTTTGGGAAGAAATATCTACACCGTCGTTGGTATCACCAAGGGGGCCGTATCTTCCGGCGGAGATCCTGTGATCTATGTCAGCCTCAAAGATGCTCAGGAACTGCAGTTTCTCTACTCCAACGCCCGCATCCGGAACGATCGGGCACGGGGGCTAAAAGTCGAAGCTGACAACCACCTGGTCAACGCCGTCGTCGCCACTCTGAAGCCTGGCAGCGACCCGGATGTGGTGGCCGAAGATATCCGCCGCTGGAAGCATCTGAGCACCTACACCGCCGAACAGGAGCGCGACGTACTGACCAAAAACGTCATCGAGACCGCCAGCAAACAGATAGGAATGTTCACCGTCATTCTCATTGGAGTCTCTACGATCATCATCGCACTGATCATCTACACGATGACCCTGGAAAAGATCAAGGAGATCTCCATCATGAAGCTGGTAGGGCTTCCCAACCTGACGATCACCAAAATGATCACACAAGAGACCCTCACTCTCGGGGTCCTAGCCTTCGTCTTCGGTAACCTCTTCGCCCACGCCATCTGGGACAAATTTCCAAAACGGGTGGTTCTGGAGGTGCCTGATGCCTGGTTTCTCTTCGCCATCGTGCTCGTTGCATCTGTCCTGGCGAGCCTCTTTGGCGTTTACAAGGCGATCAAAGCCGATCCCCGTGCGGCGATAGGAGGCTAAAATGACCAACGAAGTCGGGATCAAAGTCGAAAACCTCACCAAGATCTTCGGATCTGGCGATAATGAAGTACGCGTATTGGAAAATGCCTCTCTGGAGGTCAAAAAGGGTGAATTTGCCGCACTGGTAGCCCCCAGCGGCGCTGGGAAAACCACCCTTTTAATGATGCTCGGCTGCGTCACCGAACCTACTTCGGGGCAGATCTGGCTCGGCGATGAGCTGGTTTGGGATGAGGATCACTGGAGCACCCCGGATACGAGGCGCATTCGCAGAGAGAAAATAGGTTTCATCTTTCAGGCCCACTATCTTATTCCGTTTTTGAATATTGTAGAGAATGTCAAGCTTATTCCTCTTGTAAACGGATGGCCCGATGAAAAGGCGGAAAAGAAGGCGATGGAGTTGCTGGACTATTTCGATATAACAGACAAGCGCGACGCCATGCCCTCCCAGCTCTCCGGCGGACAGAATCAGCGGGCGGCTATCGCGAGGGCGCTATCCAACGAGCCGAAGATTATACTTGCCGATGAGCCTACGGCTGCACTGGATATGGAGAGGGCCGTAAGCGTTGTCAAGATGCTGCGCAGGATCGTTGAAGAGCAGAATGTCGCGATCATCATGGTGACTCATGATGATCGGCTCCTGCCTTATTGTGATAAAATACTCTCCATTGAGAATCGTAAAGTTGTTACGACGACCCAGAGTGCCCACCTGATTGTATGAGTCTATGATGAAACCCAGGATTCTGCTGCTTGAAGACGATATGGAACTGAGTGATACGATAGCCAAATTTCTGCGTACTGAAGGGTTTGAGGTGGTTCAGAGTTTCGATGGCGAAGAGGCTGCCGAGAAAATGTACGAAAGCGGTTTCGACTTATGGTTGCTGGATGTGAAGGTCCCTCTTCAAAACGGTATAGACCTTCTGTCGGAGTTTCGCCGTATCGGGCAGGATACTCCTGCCATCTTCATTACTTCCCTGCACGGTGCGGAGGATGCCATGCGCGGTTTCGATGCAGGCTGCGACGATTATATTCGCAAACCTTTTGCCCTAAAGGAGCTGCTTGCACGTATAGAGGCGGTTATCAAAAGGCGTTATCCGGGCGCGAATAATACTGTCATCATAGATGAAAAGCTTCGTTTCGATCCCATAGACTTCACTCTTGCGTTCGAAGGTGAACGAATTCCGCTTAAACCGAAAGAGAGCAGGCTGATGGCACTTTTTTTGCAAAACCCCGATAAAACCTTGCGAAAAGAGGAGATTTTCAGTGCTTTGTGGGATTACGGCGAAACTCCAAACGAAGGGAGTCTGAGGACTTTCGTAAAGGTCTTGCGTAAACATCTGGGCAAAGAGCGTATAGAGACTGTCAAAGAGATTGGGTACCGTTACAGAAGTAAAAAGAATAGGAGATGAATGTTCACGTTTTTGAGAGTGAAAAGAGGAGTCACAGGCGTTTTTTGGCAATTTACCTCGTATCGACGCTGCTTCTTATCGGTATCGGGCTGGCGATCTTTTATAACTATAGCCTTCACCGTATCGTCGACCACCAGAACGAAACGCTTAAACTTAAAACTGCCTTGATCCGTCCAAGGCTGCGGGAGTTGCACACTTCGACCGAAAGCCGTCTCGTCTATCCCAGGATAGATGGGATTAGTACGGCTCTATACGATATCGACCGCCACTATCTTATAGGTGACTTCAAGCCGGACAAAGTTCTCTGGAACAGAGAGTTTTGGCAGGAGGGTGACACTATATACTACCGCGATGAGATGCAGCCGTACTATCTGGGTGCGGCGACGATCGTTTCGTCAATACCTCTGGACAAAACTCCAATTCTCGCCCTGCAGGCAAAGATAGCCGTCGCACTTGTTCTATCCGCAATATTTGTCGCCTTTATCGCCCGTTGGCTTGGAAGGCTATTTCTTGCGCCGGTCCACCATACGATAAAGCTGCTAGATCGTTTTATACAGGATACAACCCATGAACTCAACACTCCTGTCAGCACCATTTTGACAAATGTCGAACTCTTCAAGAGTCTGCACCCGGAACTGGAGTCGAGTGAAGAGCTTCGCCGTATCGAAGTAGCCTCGAAACGTCTGAGCCGCCTATATGACGACCTGGCCTATCTGCAACTAAAGCACAGGCGAAGACGCCATATAGAGAGGGTCGACTTCCATGAAATTCTTGAGGAACGTATTTCATATTTCGCCCCGATGGCGCAACGTAGAGATATTGGGTTCGAGAGTGAAGTTTTGTCTGCTCCGATTCTTCAAATGGATCGGGAGGATGCAGCCAAGCTCATCGATAACCTTCTATCAAACTCTATCAAATATACCCGTCCCGGCGGCCGTATCGTCGTGAGACTCGATGAGCGCTCATTTGAGGTAGAAGATGACGGGATCGGTATGGATGCCCGCGATATGAGGCGGGCGACCGAACGTTTTTTTCGTGCAGATACCAGTGTAGGGGGATTCGGTTTGGGGCTGAACATTGTTCGCGAAATCGTAGATTTCTACGGGCTGGATTTGGAAGTCAAGAGCGAAAAAGGGGTGGGAACGAAAGTGAGGATCGTATGGGAAGAGTAGTACTGATTTTATTTCTGGGGCTGCAGTGTATCGTCGCCCAGAAAAGCCTAGTGCCCAAACGGTGTACTGTCTGCCACGAAAAGAGTGCCCCGCCGCTCTCTCTCGTCTACCGC
>CAYZMY010000056.1:0-7483 GCA_964479605.1 uncultured Campylobacterales bacterium
GCTCTCAAGATTCGGGAAATCGCAAGAGAGAACGGAGTGCAGATAGTTGAAAACCCGCCCCTTGCAAGGGAGCTGTACAAGCATGTGGAAGTCGACAGGGAGGTTCCGGAGCAGTTTTACCATGCGGTTGCAGAGGTGTTGGCCTTTGTTTATAAAAGCAAAAGGGGCCTTTGACCTTTTTTAGGATAAAATCGGCTCCATGGCAGACAAAGAAGTATATTCAGAAGCGAAAGAGCGTATCGAAGCTAGCCGGCATATTACGATCGTCGGACATCTCAACCCTGATGCCGATGCGCTTGGTACCGCTCTTGGTCTCTGGTGGGTATTCAAAGCACTTTCAAAACGTACCGACGTGGTTTTTAAAAGCCGTCCTCTGCCTCAGAATCTCTCGTTTCTGCCGGGTTTTGAAAAGATACGCAGTGAAGTAAACCAAAAAAGCGACCTGCTTGTGAGTGTGGATTGCGGCAGTTTTGACCGATTGGGTGTAGAAAAACCGGAAAACGCATTTTTGATAAATATAGACCATCACCGCAGCAATACCGGATATGGAGATATCAATATAGTCGAGTCCGGGTTCGCGAGTGCTTCCGAAGCCGCTTTCAAACTGGTAAAAGAGTCCGGATGGGGGGTTCCGCAGAAGTGTGCCGTCAATTTTTATGCGGCTCTTCTGAGCGATACAGGATTTTTCGGATATGAGGGTGTCAACGGCAGGGTTTTCGACTTTGCCAAAGAGCTTTTGGCTCTCGGTGCGGATGCGGAGTGGACGGCACGTATGCTCAGAGAGAACCAGCCTCTGAGCAAGCTTCGTCTGCTGCCGAAAGTTTTGCAGACACTCAGGCTTTATCTGCAGGGGCGCGTAGCGGGGCTGGATGTAACTCTGCAGATGCTGAAAGAGTCCGGGGCTACGGTAAACGAGACCGACGATATGGTTAACTATGCCCGTTCTCTCGCAACGGTTGAGGTAGGGTTTTTGATACGGGAAGAGAATGACGGTTCCCTTAAAGTTTCGCTGCGCTCCAAAAGCCGCGTGGATGTGAGCAAAATAGCCGTCTCGTTTGGCGGAGGAGGGCATATCCGGGCTGCCGGATTTAATATTTATGATATGGAACGCAATATGCTTAAAAATAAGTTGCTTAATATGATTGAAGAGGAGTTGGAATGAGAAGAAAAAAGAGCAATATCGGTGCGACCCTTCTGATCGCACTTTTCCTGGCCGTTATCGCAGGAGCGATATACCTGGCCAACTCACCTATGTTCGAGCGGAATGCACCCAGGATAGAAGTACCGGAGTCACTCTACTGGAACCTGAAAGAGCCGCTTAAAATAAAACTGAAAGATGACAGCGGAATAAGGAGCTACAAAGTCGTTTTGAATGACGGAACTTCCGATTTTACTGTTTTGCAGGAGCAGCTGGCGACACCGCAAAAAGAGGTTGAAATTGCAGTACAGCTGCCGCGTGCCGGCTGGAACAGAAGAGCTGTAAATGCTCAAATGCATATAGAGGTGACAGATGCAAGCAACTGGAATCTGCTGAAAGGAAACAGTGCCCAAAAAAGTGTAAATATAATGATAGATGCCGTACGGCCGACTGCCTTTGTGCTTTCCAACTCCTATAAAATTACACAGGGAGGCAGTGCGCTCGTAATATTCAGCGCAAAAGATGAACATCTTGCAGATGTTTCGATCCGTACATCTTTCGGGAAAGTGTTCAAGGCTGAGCCCTTCTATAAACCCGGTTACTATGCCGCTTTGATAGCCTGGCCGGTCCCTCAGAAGAGTTTCAGGGCATGGGTGGAGGCTACCGATCTTGCAGGCAACCTGACAAAAGCGCATATTCCTCTATATGTAGAAAGATACCGTTACCGCCGTTCAAACATCACCCTGAAAGACCGCTTCTTAAACGGAAAGGTGTCAGATCTGGCTTCGCAGTTTGACGAAACGGCAAATATAAGCGACCCTCTGGAAAAATTCAGAATCATCAACGAAGAGATAAGGCAAAAGAACGAGAAACTTATTCATACTCTCGGGTCAAAAATCTCCGACCAGCTGATCCGACGATGGAGTGTAAAACCCTTTTTGCCGCTCAAAAATGCAAAAAAAGTGGCCAGTTTCGGTGACCATCGCTTCTACTACTATAAAGGAAAACGTGTAAGCGAATCTTACCATCTGGGTTTGGATCTGGCGAGTGTCAAAATGGCGCAGATACGAGCCTCTAATCCCGGACGTGTGGTATATTCCGGATATAACGGAATTTATGGAAATATGCCTATGATCGACCATGGCCTCGGTCTATATACCATTTACGGTCACTGCTCTTCCGTAAATGTTAAAGAGGGTGATGACGTTACCAGAGGAGAACCTATTGCCAAGACCGGAAAGACCGGACTCGCTCTGGGGGATCATTTGCATTTCGGTATAGTTGTTCAAGGGGTCGAGGTGCGCCCCGTGGAGTGGATGGACAGCCACTGGATCAAAGATAACATAAGTTCGGTATTCAATGCCGCGAGAAAAATGATCGACCGCAGAAGCGAATAAAATATCGTTTCCGGCCGATACTGACCGGGAAGGCGTTTCATTTGCCATTCGACTGATTTGTGTCAGATAGGCAGAAAAAAACGTGAATTGTACCGATTTATGGTATAATGAAGTGCAAGTTATCGGATAATTGAACAGTCTTTAAAAAAAAAGCAGGTGCAAATGACGCCGCATACCTTCTCTGTGACCGGCAGAGAGAGGATGGAGGTAATATAATATTATGATAAAACAGAGAACAGTCGCAAGAGCGGTTGAGAGTGTCGGTATCGGACTCCATAAAGGAAAACCGGTACGTCTGCGCCTGGAGCCGCTGGAGCCTGGAAGCGGAATACTCTTTTACAGAAAAGATACCGGCGTAACCATCCCCCTCGCTCCTGAGTATGTAGTAGATACGCAGATGGCTACCGTAATCGGAAAGGACGGCTCCAATGTCTCTACGATAGAGCATTTTCTCTCCGCGGTATATGCGTACGGAATAGACAATCTTCGTGTAGTACTGGATGACGGAGAAATGCCGATTATGGATGGAAGTGCGGCAAGTTTCTGCATGATGCTTGATGAAGCGGGTATAGAAGAGCAGCCTGCAGGCAAAGAGATAATGCGCATAAAAAAAGAGATCACTGTAGGTTCAGAGGGCAAGTATGTCTCTTTGAAACCGTCAGAGACGGCAGTTTTCGACTTTACTATAAAATTCGACCATCCTGTAATAGCACACCAGCACCGGCGTTTTGTATTTTCAAAACAGGGATTCGTACGGGAGATTTCCAGAGCCCGCACATTCGGATTTTTACGGGAAGTACAGTATCTTCGCAGTAAAAACCTCGCCCTTGGGGGAAGTTTGGAAAATGCTATCGTTTTGGATGATACAAAGGTGCTCAACCCGGAAGGGCTCCGCTTTGAAGATGAATTTGTAAGGCATAAGATTCTCGATGCGATGGGAGATATGAAACTTCTGGGAAGGCCGATTCTGGGTACTTATGAAGCTTATGCGGGAAGCCACGGGCTTAACCATGAGCTTACCATGGCTCTGCTTGCCGACCCTGATGCCTATGAGATTGTAACTCTTAAGGTGCAAGAGGACACGGAGTTTGCAAGAAGTTTTGCCTAACCGAAAAGAGAAGCCTTCGGTCGAGCTGCTTCTTGTAGCCGTTACTTCACCGATATTGGCAGCGGTATACGACGAAAAGGGCAGATGCGTTCAGACATTCTACAAAGAGGGGAAATGCTCTGAAGTACTTCCTCCTCTTCTGCATGAAATCCTGTACAGCTACAGACTGAAAGCTATCTATTATGCCAACGGTCCCGGCAGTTTCATGGCCATAAAAATCACCTACGTCATGGCTAAAACAGTATCTGTCGCCCTCGATATTCCTCTCTACGCGACGGATGCATTCGCATTCAACGGCGGCCGTCCGATAAAGGCGATAGGAAACAGCTGTTTTATCAAAAAAGAGGGCAAGATTATTGTAAAACCTGACTGTAGCGGGGAAGCTTCATCATTCTCGCTTCCGCAGAAGCTTGAAAGATCACTCTTTTCCAGGCAGAGCGAACCGCTCTATGTTTTGCCGGCAGTGTGAATTTTAGAAACGCAACTCGAAAATCCTCAGAGTGAAAATGAAACGCGACAGTACAGGGTTCAAGCTTTTCGGTTCTCTTTTCGGAAGCCCTTTTTAGCTAACTTTTAACTGACCTTACGCACCTATAACATCTCTTTTTCTCCCTTCAGGGATGGCATAATTTGCACACAATTTCCGTGTTAGGAAGATTTGAACTTGAATGCAACTTATGCCACTCAGACAATGTTATAGGTGTGTAAGGTCAGTTATAATACAATTTCGCCAACAAAATTTAGGAGAGATGTGTGATCATCAGTGTACCTGCTACAAGCGCAAATCTGGGACCGGGCTTCGATACACTGGGGCTTTCTCTATCTCTGCGCAACCGGGTGCATATCCAGCCTTCGAGGTTTTTCAGCGTATCCATCAAGGGGGAAGGCTCGAAAAACCCGCGTCTTAAGGGTAATAATCTCTTTATCAATATTTTTAACGACCACTACAGGCATCTGACTGGCAAAAAAGGGATTTTCCGCTTCAGGTTCTATAACCAGATTCCGCTCTCGAGGGGTCTTGGAAGTTCGTCTGCCGTCATAGTAAGCGCTATCGCTTCGGCTTACAGTGCAGCCGGCGTTAATATCTCCAAAAGGAAACTGCTGAACCTTGCACTCTATTATGAGCACCACCCTGACAATATAACGCCGGCTGTGATGGGCGGCTTCAATGTTGCCGTTGTTGAAAACAGAAAAGTATACAGCCAGAAAAAGAGAATCCCGGGTTATCTCAAAGCGGTTGTTGTCATACCGGACAAGCCGATATCCACAGCCCACTCAAGGACCACTCTGCCGAAAAGCTACAGAAAAGAGGATGCCATATACAACCTCTCTCACTCTTCGCTTCTTACAGCCTGTTTTTTCAATGAGTCGTGGGAAATGTTGAGAATTGCGGCCAGAGACCGCTTTCACCAGACCGCACGCATGAAAAATCTTCCGGAACTCTTTGATGTACAGAAGCTTGCTATCGAAAACAATGCTCTGATGAGTACGCTTTCAGGAAGCGGGTCGACCTTTTTCAATATGACCTATAAAGATGATGCACATGCGCTCCTGGAGAGATACAGAGAGCGTTTTCCCAGTTTCAGAAGCGCGGTTTTCGACTTCGATAATGACGGAGTTCTGTTTCGAGACTAGGGCTCTTTGATCTGCCCCCGAAGGCGGGTTGTGCGAAGCATCTTATTTTGGTATAATTGCACGATTATGTCCGATCCGGTTAGAATGTGCATCCATTGCCGCGGCCGCTACTTGCAGGCCAAGCTTATACGGCTACAGTGTCAAAACAATCAGATACAACCATTTCAGGGGTACGGAAGAAGTTTCTATCTTTGCTATACCTGTATCGATGACAGGAAGCTCGGAAAGCGGCTGGCGAAACTGTGCAGCAATCGAACCTACTTAACGGAAACATTGGGCGAACTACTAAAGGAGATAACAGCGAATGGATAAAGTACGCATCCATGAAATAGCGAAAGAATTGGGAATAAAAAGCAAAGAGGTTGTGGAGACGGCCAAGGAGATGGGTCTTGACGTCAAAGCGCCTTCAAGCAGTGTTACCCCGGAAGACGCACAGAACCTTATGAATTTTGTGATGACCGGTACACTTCCCGCTTCAACAAAAACAGTAAAATCTCCTGAGCCCAAAAAAGAGGCTGAAAAAGTGCCCGAAAAAGAGGTTGCGAAAGAGGAGCCCAAAAAGGCGGCAGAACCGAAAAAAGAGACGCCCCCTGTAGAAAAGGCCAAGGTGCAGACCAAAGAGAAAAGTGTCGAAAAAAAAGAGGTTGAAAAACCTTCCGCGGTACCTGAAAAAGCTCAAAAGAGTGTAGAAGCGGCATCGGAGAAAAAAGAGGAGCCGGCGGCAGAGGCCAAAGAGCCGAAAGAGAGCCTTGCGGAAGCTTCCGTAAAGAGACGGCGAGGTATCTTCATTGTAAAAAAGAAGCGCCCGCAGGTCGTAGAACCTACGGAAAAAACAGTCTCTATAAAAAAGAGCGAAATAGCGCTTGAAAACCGCATTATTGCCGCTGCGGATGAGTCCCTTATATCAAAAAAGAGTAAGAAAAAAGCAAAAAAACCTTCACAGGCCCCGGGCAGCAAAGAGAGCGGAGTAAGACTCAGTCTTATGGAAGACCGCGATATCGGAAATACAAATACTATTCCTGTAGACTACTCGACTGAAGAGGTGGTTCTTCCTGACTTCAGTGAAGAACTCAACCGTATGGAAGAGCCGAAATCTCCGGTTACACTCAAACCTGAACAGCCGCGCCAGAAGCAGCCTGTCGGACGAAGAGGGCCGCAAAAAAGAGGCAGCCGCAGCGTAAGCCGTGCCGCTCCCAAAAAACGTCATAAACGTGTAGAGAAAGAGGAGGTTGCGTCGTCGGTCGTCAGCATTCCTGAAGAGGTCAGAGTATACGAGTTTGCAGAAAAAGTGGGAAGAACTACCGGAGAGGTTATAAAAGTTCTCTTCGGTCTCGGCAAGATGGTAACAAAAAACGACTTCCTCGAAAAAGATGAGATCGAGATACTTGCCGAAGAGTTCGGTGTAGAGGTAAAAACCATGAATCCGCTCGATGCACTCGATTACGTAAGTGCATATGATGCAGTAGAAGATGAGTATCTGGAAGAGAGACCGCCTGTAATTACTATAATGGGTCACGTAGACCACGGTAAAACTTCACTTCTCGACAAAATCAGGGAGACCAAAGTGGCCGAAAGGGAGGCAGGCGGCATTACCCAGCATGTCGGTGCCTATCAGGTAGAAAAAGACGGAAAGAAGATAACCTTCATAGATACCCCCGGCCATGAAGCGTTTACAGAGATGCGGGCGCGCGGTGCCCAGGCGACAGATATCGTGGTTATCGTGGTCGCCGCAGACGACGGAGTCAAACCTCAGACGATAGAGGCACTCAACCACGCCAAAGCGGCGGAAGTGCCGATGATTATAGCGATAAACAAGATAGACAAACCGGATGCCAATCCGGATATGGTCAAGTCCCAACTTGCCGAGCTGGGCTATATGCCGGTAGACTGGGGCGGTGAGTATGAGTTTGTAGAAGTCTCTGCAAAAACCGGAACCGGGATTCCCGATCTGCTGGAGACTATTTTGCTGCAGGCGGAAATCATGGAGCTGGAAGCCAATCCGAAACGCCTGGCAAAAGCGATCGTTATAGAAAGTTCTCTGGAAAAAGGACGCGGCCCGGTTGCAACGATCATTGTCAAAAACGGTACACTGCATGTAGGTGACCATGTAATATGCGGCAGGACATTCGGACGGGTGCGTACCATTCTTGACGATCTCGGCAAACAGGTCAAACAGCTCGGTCCGAGCGATCCGGGTGTAGTTGT
>CAYZMY010000057.1:0-7413 GCA_964479605.1 uncultured Campylobacterales bacterium
GGCCGCCTTAGAGTCAGCGGAGACGCACTGGGAAGAAGCGGCCATAACCTTTTGGCTTTTGCAGCCTTTTTTTTCATGACGCTGGCACTTGCGGAGCCGGTTATAGAGAGAGGGGAGACAAAGATAAAGAGCAAAGAGGCGGATATCGTCATAGCGCTGGATCTCTCGCACTCTATGAACGCCTCGGATTTTTATCCGAACAGGTTGTCTTTCGCGAAACAGAAGCTCGAAGAGATTCTGCCGAAACTGCCTGCCGGACGAATAGGCGTAATAGGATTTACATCGGCTGCATTTGTAATAACGCCGCTTACAAGCGATATCGATAGTATCCGGTTTCTTCTGAAGAGAGTAAAACCGCAAAACATTTCGGCGGAAGGGACGGATATCGCAGCGGCAATCAAGGGGGCCGAGCGGCTTTTGAGCAAAAGCGATACAAAAAGAGTGCTGCTTGTAACCGACGGGGGAGATGAGAAGGATCTCGATAAATTGCGAAAAATTCTAAAAGAGAGTTCAATCATACCGGTTGTCTGGATGGTGGCTACAAAGCGGGGCGCCCCGATAGTGGCAAAAGAGGGCAAGCTTCTAAAAAACGGCAGAGGCGAAGTGGTAATAAGCCGGGCAAACAGCGCTCTTGCCAAGCTTGCGGCAGATAGCGGCGGAATCTATGTTGAAGCGACCATTTCACAGGAGGACGAAGAGAGGATAATATCATATCTTGAAAGGGCTTCCGCTTCGGCAAAAGAGAGTGAAAAGATCATACACAGCAGAATAGAGCTCTTTTACTATCCGCTCTTTCTGGCAGTTTTGATCCTGCCGTTTGCGCTCTACTCCTTTGGAGGAAGAGAGCGTGCATCAATGGTGCTTTTTGCGTCTCTTTCACTCCTCTTCGCCGCTCCGGACGCCAAAGCAGGCATCATGGATTTCAAACTTATACAAAAGGGCGAGAAAGCATATCTGAGCGGAGACTACAACAGAAGCACCAAAGCGTTTGAAAAGCTGAGTATGAGCCAGCCGAAAAACGAGGTCTGGTTTGATCTTGCGGGAAGCTATTATAAAAGCGGACGTTATAAAAAAGCGTTGGATACATACAAAAAGATCGTAACTGCCGACAAAAAGCTGAAGATGGCCAAACTCTACTCTATGGCCAACTGCTATGTGAAGCTTGGAGATCTGCAAAAGGGTGCCGATCTCTACCGCAAGGTGCTTGAACTGGGCGAAGATGCGGATGCAAAGGCCAATCTGGAACTTGTAATGAAGATTTTGCGGGAGCAGAAAAAGAGGAAAAAGAGCGGATCCGGCGAGGGTGATGAGAACAAGAAGAGAAAAAAGGGCGGATCCGCCGCGAAAGAGTCTGCACAAAAGAGTTCCAAACCCGGGAGCAAAAAAGGTGAGGGCAAACCGAGAAAGTTGAGTGAAACCGAGGAGAAGAAGTGGATGCGCCTGATTCAGAACCAGCCGTTAAAATCGAAACTATACCCGTTGATACCGCCCGAGGAGGATAGAGATGCCGATAAGTGGTAAGACAATTTTAACTCTATGGCTGCTGCTTTTTATACCTCTTTGGGCAGATGTGACCGCCGGTGTAAATGAGAACCCGGTAATTTCCGGCGAACCGGTAGAGTATGAAATAGAGGCGATCGGCGACAGGGTGGAGTTTCCCAAAATCGAATCGATAGGCGGCGAAAAGGTTTCAACCGAAGGGAGCCAGAGGCTTGAGTGGTTCGATGGCAACAGAAGTGTTGTCAAGTGGGTACAGGTATACTCTTTTACTCCAAAAAAGAGTCTTACTATACCGGTTTTCAAGGTGACGGTAGACGGCAAAGAGGAGATGACGAAACCGATTTTTCTGCAGGTTAAGCCGAATCTTCCAAACAGAAAAGATGACTTCAAAGTCGAGTTGAACGTAAGCCGCAAGGAGGCGTATGTAGGAGAGACCGTAGATGTCGTGATACGTTTCAGGGAGAAGCGGAATGTTCCTGTTATGAGTGTCGATTTTGTACCTGTCAAATATGAGAATTTCTGGGTCAAGAGGGTTGGAAAACTGAGGCGTTACAGCGAGGGGAATTATCTTATACATGAAGTTCATTACCTCTTTTTCCCTCAAAAGGCGGGTGAGTTGACAATCGGCCCTGCAGAGGTAAAAGTCGCAATGGCCAAAAAGATCCGCGACGCTTTCGGATTTATTGTGAGGCAGCCGCAGTGGAAAACAGTTGTCTCTAAACCTGTAAAGCTGCATGTAAAGACGCTGCCGGATGATATAAAACTGGTGGGAAAATACAGCATCAGTGTCGATGCATCGCCAAAAAAAGTAAAAGCGGGCAGTCCCGTTACCCTTACTGTAAGAGTTGAGGCGATAGGAAATATCGACGATTTCAGCCTTCCTTCACTGCAGATTCCGGGTGTTACCGTCTATTCCGAAGCTCCCAAAATAAAAAGCGTTTACAGCGGGGGAGTCTACAGCGGCACATGGGAGAGAAGGTATGTGCTTATTGCAGACAGGCCGTTTACGATTCCATCTTTCATGTTCCGTTTTTTCGACCCGGAGAAAAAGAGGGTTGAGAGAGTCTCCACCGACCCAGTAAATATAGATGTAACAGGTGCCGTACGGAGGCCAAAAGAGGCGAGCCCTGCGGAAAAAGAACTCTCCAAGGAAGTTTCTTCAGCCAAAAACCGCGGAGGATACCTGTTTTTTGCACTGGCTTTTTTTGCAGGAATGGGCGTTATGTATCTTATCTTGCGACTTAAAAACAAGATAGTGAGAAAAAAAGAGCCCGGAGTGCTTGCCAAAAGCAAACTTGAGATGCTTCAGCACCTTCTTCCCTATATATCTGAGTCGAAAGAGGCAGCTCAGATGGCTGAGAATCTCTATGCGAATATTTTTGAAGGCAAGGCTGTAAAGATAGACAAAAAGATGTATGAGAAACTGATAAGGCAGTTACGGGATCGGTACCGGAAATAAGATGAGGTACCCTAAAGTATATCGTGCAGCCTGTTTGCCTCCTCCATCCACTTTCGAACACCGTCCCAGTCGGAGTCGTTGATCATCTTTCTACAGGTTTTCAACTCCTCTTCGAAGTGGTCCATAGCTTCAAGAAGGTTTTTGCGGTTCTGTTTGAATATCTCCTCCCACATAACAGGTGAACTCTTTGCAAGACGGCTCATATCTTTGAACCCGCCCGCGGCCAGGATCAGAATACTGTCGACATCTTCCTGGGCCAAAACGGCATTGGCAAGTGCATAGCTTATTGCATGCGGAAGATGGCTGATATATGCGGCATGCCGGTCATGCTCGTCGGCATCCATCGTGACAACCTTCATTCCGATCGCCTCAAAAAGCGTATAGGCTGTAATCTTTTGGCGCTCACCACTCTCTTCTATATTGCACAAAACAACAATTTTACCGCGGTACAGGTTCGCTACAGCAGCTTCCGGACCGAACTTCTCCGTTCCAGTCATCGGATGGGCGGGAACTACGTTTCTCCGGATGGAATCAGGAATATTTTTTACAATTTTGGACTTGGTGCTCCCCAAATCTATGATTGTAGTATTTTCGTCTACACCTTCGAGCTCTTTAAGAGCTTTTATGATCCCTTCAACAGGGATGGCGAGAAAAATGACATCGCTCTTTTTAAGCTCTTCCCATGAGACAACTGCATCTACCAGGCTGTGCTCCAGAGCTGCTTTGCAGTGCTCCCGGTTGTGATCGTAGCCGACAATTCTGCCGACTTCCGCAACCCCTTTGAGAGCGAGCCCGATAGACCCTCCCATGAGCCCAAGTCCAACTATTCCTACTGTCATGATCGTCCTTTATCGCAACTCTTGAGAGACCTCTAAACGGCTTACCGGTACCCTTTGGTCTTCAGTGAATCCAAAATTGTAGCCTAGAGTCAGTTTAATAGAGTTTAACCGGAAAATGTACGGCTGCATGCCTGTACCATCCTGCAGTTGGTGCGGTAATAACGTCGGTTTAATTGAAAAAATGATAAGATTGAACCCTTTTTCAAAAGAGTTATATTTTTTTAACGGGGATTTTAATGAAACGTATTGTATCGGCTATCATGCTGATGGCTGTTTTGGCGGCTGCCCAGCAGATCAAAGCGGTCAAGTTTGACGGCCTGATCCATCTTTCGCCGGAGATAGCAAAAGAGATAATAGAGATCTCTCCAGGCGAGCCGATTGATATTGAGAAGGTGGATGAAGCTATTAAAAAGCTCTATGCCCAGGGCTACTTCGATGATATATGGGTTACAGAAGAGAGGGGTGTACTCACTTTTCACTTTAAAGAGAAGCCTGTTATTTCGCAGATCGTATTTGTCGGTTACGGAGAGAGCAAAAAAGATGAGCTTCTCTCGCAGATAGGACTCAAAAAAGGGGATATTTACGATGAGAGAAAGATCGATAAAGCTGCGGCCAAACTGCGTTCCATAATAGAGGCCGAAGGCTATTTCGATACTGCGATAGAACCTGAGACGCAGAAACTGAAAAACGGAAGTATCAAGGTAAAGTTCCGTGTCAACAAGGGTGAAAACATAATAATCAGAAAGCTCAATCTCTGTGGAGCCGCCCATTTCGGGAAAAGAGATATCGAGAGTGTACTGGCCAACAGAGAACGAGATTTTATGGGCTGGATGTGGGGTCTTAACGACGGAAAAGTCAAAATAGAGCAACTGAAATATGAGGCACCGAGAATAAGAGACTTTTACATGCGCCACGGATACCTGGATGCCAAAGTGGAGCCGCCGCTGCTCAGGGTAGATTTCAACCAGTATCTGGGCATACTGGATTTCAAGATTAAAGAGGGGGCGGTATATAGAGTCAAGGATGTTCAGATAGAGCTTGCCGAGCCGGTAATGGACCCGAAAGAGCTGAAAGAGGATCTTCGCGTAGATCCGGGAGAGATCTTTAATATAGACGATCTGCGCCGGGATATGGAGAAGCTGAAAGAGAAGGTGGCAAATCTCGGCTATGCATATGTGCGGGTGGCTCCGGATTTTGTAAAAGATGAAAAGAGCCATACTGCTGTGGTCAAATACAGGATATTTCCGGGAAAAAAAGTCCATATAAGAGATGTCGTAATTTCCGGCAACAGCAGAACTCTCGATCGTGTTATACGTCGGGAGATTTTCCTCGCTCCTGGAGATACCTATAATCTGACGGACCTTAGAGACTCGAAGTCTGCTCTAATGAGAACAGGCTACTTCGAAAATGTAGTTATAGATGAGAGGCGTGTCAGCGAAAACGAGATGGATCTTGTCGTAAACGTCAAAGAGACTCAGACCGGCAACATTATGCTTGGAGGCGGCTACGGAAGCTATGACGGTTTTATAGTCAATGCGTCGATCAATGACAGAAATATTTTCGGCAGCGGCCTTTCTGTAGGGGTAAGTCTCGATTTTTCAAAACACAGAAGCTATTTCAATTTCAATGTGACAAATCCCAGAATTTTTGACAGTGATTACAGCGTGGGATTCAACGCATACAATTCGCAATATGAATCCTACGACTACACAGAGAAGAGAAAGGGCGGATCCATAAACTTAGGTCGCCAGATCGCCCGCTACTGGCATGCAGGTCTCGGATATCAGTACTTCAGTACGCAGCTTACAGGGATGAATCCCGACTACCCGGACTACGATCTCTATCATGATAAACCTTTCGACACAAGTGCAATCACCCCTTCGCTCAGGTTCAACAATACGGACGATTACTATCTTCCGCGCCACGGTATGATATTTGGTATAAGTGCAGAGTATGCAGGGATCGGCGGGAGTGCCAGGTTCAATAAAAACTATCTCAATTTTTCTATATTCAGGGGGGTTGAGGATGAGATCAATTACGACCTGATTCTAAGATACAAAGCGAGACTGGGGTTCATTCCGTGGAGTGAGAAACTGCCTGTAAACGAGAAGTTCTTTATGGGCGGTATACGTACGGTACGAGGCTATCAGTCAGGGTCTATCTCCGACAAAGATGCCAACGGCTATCTGCTGGGAGGCAAATATACCTTCTCCAACTCTCTTGAAGCCAGTATTCCTCTTGTAGATGCCGCAAAGATGAGACTCGCTTTTTTCCTCGACTACGGAATGATCGGCGAGAATGCCTTTACGGACGAGAAGCGTGCCGGAACGGGAGTTACGCTTGAATGGTTCTCGCCCATGGGTCCTATAAGCCTCGTATTTGCCCATCCTCTCATGAAAAAGGATGGAGACCAGACTTCCACTTTCGAATTTACTATGGGAACGCAATTCTAGAAACGGACAGTTAAAAACCAAAAGTTAAGAAGAGTGCATAGCGGGCGTATCATTTATATAGTTTGCACTGCTCATTAAGGTTTGGTAAGAAACTGTATCGCTATGGGTTCCGGTTTCTGCAGCTCTTTTATACGCTCTTGCGCCAGATAGGTGTCGAATGGGGCATTTATGCTGAGCACTTCTTTTTCGTAGGTTGCCTTGACACTGCCGTAGTCGCGACAGATATGGATCGTCTGTGCCAGCGAGACAATATAACTTAGCCAAGAGAGCACTTTCGAATCCGGCAGGAGACTTTTGTACTGTTTTGTAAAGCTGCTTTTGGGCAGGCGCCTTTTGTTGAAACGGATCAGCGTGGCTATGAGTATCATATCTTCATGTGTAAAACCGTAGTCCAGATCGTTAAGGGCCATATAGGCGCTGTGTCTGTGATAGCCGTAAAAGTCCAGTTTTATACCTATTTGGGAGAGTTTTGCGGCTGTCTGGAGATGGCTCAATAGATTCGACGGCAGATCGAAGGGCCCCTGAAGAGCTTTGAAAAGAACCGTTGCCGTGGAAGCCATATTTGATGCCAGCTTGGGATCTGTGCAGAACCTGTCGAGCAGACTTCTTAAACTGGGGTTGAAGTTGGCCGGAAAGAGGTGGTTGCTGCTTCGAAGCAGATCGCTCAGGAAAAGACCTTCCCTTACGCCGGCTCCGCTTGTTACCACTTCCTTTGCCGAAATCTTTTCCAGCACCTTCATGAATATCAGTGCTCCGGGGCGGATGGTGTCGAGCCTGTCTTTTTTTATTCCGTACTTTGTAAGTTTCAGAACTGAAGCGTTTGTCACCTTTTTAAGAAATTTTTCTTCATCTTCGATCTCGTATCTGAAGGCGTGAATCTTTTCGACCGTATAGTCGTTTCTCTGCATTATGGCTTTTGTTATGGCTCTTGCGGTTCCGCCTATTCCGACAGCAATGCTGTTTTTGAAGTTTTTCGGAAGAGTATCGAGTATCTCGTCTATATAGGTTTCTGCCTCTTCAAGTGATCTCTTTTTATCGAAAAACAGCTCTTTAAGGCGTACCGTCCCCAGATTCATAGAGTGAACGGCTACCACCTTTTTGTTTTTTATAAGGGCGAGATCGGTAGAGCCGCCGCCTATATCGATGCTTACGGCGTCTGTAA
>CAYZMY010000058.1:0-7155 GCA_964479605.1 uncultured Campylobacterales bacterium
AATTTGCGTAACATCAGATTAGAAAAGAGAGTCGATGAGATATGACGTAATCGTAGTGGGCGGAGGCCATGCAGGAATAGAGGCCTCTTTGGCCCCGGCCCGTATGGGGCTTAAAACTCTTATGGTAACGATTCTTGCCGAGCAGATAGGTGCGGCAAGCTGCAACCCTGCCATAGGCGGCCTTGCCAAGGGCCACCTTGTAAAGGAGCTCGACTCCCTAGGCGGAGAGATGGGGCTGCTGACCGACAAAACCGGGCTTCAGTTCAGAATCCTCAACGAAACAAAAGGGCCGGCCGTCAGAGGAAGCCGGGCCCAGATCGATATGGACCGTTACAGAATGGAAGCGCGTACCGTCTGCATGGGAACCGAGAACCTCGATATTCTGCAGGGTATGGCGGTTCGTCTGCTTATGGAAAACGGCAGAGCCGTAGGCATAAAGACGGAGCTTGGCGAGAGTTTTTATGCAAAGAAGGTGATACTGACGACCGGTACTTTCCTCAACGGCGTTATCCACATAGGCGAGATGAAAAAAGAGGCAGGGCGCGCCGGGGAGTTCGCATCTACTGAGCTTGCCGAACATCTGCGTGAACTCGGGCTTAATGTGGGGCGCCTTAAAACCGGAACATGCCCGCGCATAGACGGTTCGAGCATAGATTTTTCCAAGATGGAGCCGCAGCCGGGCGACGAGCCTCCGCGCCCTTTCAGTTTCCGCACGCATAAAGAGAGTTTCCGGCCGAAGCAGCTTCCGTGCTTCATAGCATACACCAACGAGCGCACCCACGCTCTGATAGAGGGTAATTTCCACCGTGCACCGCTCTTTTCGGGACAGATAGAGGGGGTGGGGCCGCGCTACTGCCCCAGCATTGAAGACAAGATAAACCGATTCCGTGACAAGGAGCGCCACCACCTCTTCATAGAGCCGCAGACTCTTGAGGCGACAGAGTACTATATAAACGGCATGAGCACCTCTTTGCCGGTGGATGTGCAGCTCGAGATGATCCGCTCCGTCAAGGGGATGGAGAATGCGAAGATCGTCCGGTACGGATATGCGATAGAGTATGACTACGTCGACCCCACCGAACTCAAACATACGCTGGAGACCAAGAAGATCGAGGGCCTCTACCTGGCCGGACAGATCAACGGTACCACAGGTTATGAGGAGGCTGCGGCACAGGGCCTTATGGCTGGCATAAACGCCGCATTGGCGATACGCTCCAAAGATCCGTTCATTTTGGGGCGGGATGAGGCGTATATCGGTGTGCTGATCGACGATCTCGTTACCAAGGGTACAAAAGAGCCTTACAGAATGTTTACCAGCCGTGCCGAGTTTCGACTGATGCTCAGAGAGGATAATGCCGACTTGAGGCTGATGGGCTACGGTCACGCTTTCGGGCTGATAGACGAGGCGACCTATGCGCGGATGCTTCGCAAAAAGGAGCATATAGCCGAGGGAATGGAGCTTATGCAGAGCCGTTTTCTGACACCGAGCAGGGAGTCGCTTGCTCTTTTGGACTCCATCGGGGTTGAGAAGATATCCGATAAAACCCCTTTGAAACTTATAATAGGACGTGGAGATTTTACGCATGAGCAGCTGGAAAAACTCATTCCTGAGACAGCGGAGTTCGGCGAAGAGGCAAAAGAGCAGCTTCTTATAAATGCCAAATACGACAAATATATAGAGCGCCAGAAAGAGATGATACAGAAGATGCATGAGATGCTTGAAGTCAAGATTCCGGAGGGTATGAGTTTCGAGAACGTATCCGGGCTCAGCAATGAGATAAAAGAGAAACTGGCACAGTTCAACCCGACCACTCTTCAGGCGGCAAGCCAGATAAGCGGCATGACGCCGGCGGCCATAGAGATTTTGCATGTATATATAAAGATGGCCGAAAGGGGCAAGCTCAAAGAGCGGAAGGAGAGAAGTTGAAACTCTACTACTATATAGATACAGGACACAGAATAGGACTCGACCGCCTGAGGCGAAGCGCACCGGTTATAAACGCGCTGGGGCGAAACGGGATAGATGTGACAATGCTGACCAACGATTTTCGTGCCGGCGAGTATGCCAAAGAGCAGTTTGGAATCAAAAAATATGTAAGTGTCGATGTAGTCAGAAATATTGCCAATATCGCGACCCCTGCAGACTCTGTGGTTCTTGATACCGACTCGGAAAGCAGCGTTTTGCTGAGCGATATGGCCGGTTACTACGGAAAGCTTGTGCATATCAGTGACTACTCTCATGAAACTGCAGAGAGTTCGCAGCTGCGTATAACGGCAGATATAGCGGACCCTCGTTACTTTGGACAAAATGAGCATACACCGGGAAATATATTCTTTTGGGGTGATGATGATTATGAGCAGGAGCTTCTCGGGCTTTCGGAGATTTTTGAAAATACAGAAACAGGATTGCTGGAAGGGTACTATTTTTTTATGCAGTACGCCAGCGAGCTTGAAGATAAGTTTAGTACCGTATATGATAGCGAATCTTATGACGAAGTCTTAAAAGGTGCCGGGCGCTTCATCACCTCTTCACCTCAAAGTGCGCTCGAAGCGCTGGCGGCCGGATCTCGTCCCGTATATATAAGAAAAGCTTCCGCACCGGAGGTTTGGAGCGAAAAGCTGGCAGGCTACGGAATACCGGTTTTGAAAAGTTTCGAAAAGGATGCCCTGCAAAGAGTTCTTGAAATTGGTGCAGATTATAAAAATGAGCTTCTTGTGCAGAATGCGGCTGAGGAAGCGGCGCAGAGCATTATAAATTTTCTGCAACTGTAAAAGATAACGGATTGACGATATCCGTTGCAAAACAAGTGTGCAAAAGCGGAAAAAAAAGAGAGATGATGTCGTTGTGACACCCTATTTTATGAAAAATTAACCTTCACAAGCCTATAATATTCAGATTTCAATTTCATTAAAGGATCAGCAATGGCAGAAAATAGCCGACGTGACTTTATGGGTAAGGTCTTCGGTGGTTGGGCCGCTCTCGGCGGTCTTGGTGTGCTTTATGCCGCCAAAAAAACCTGGGATCCGCTTCCAAGCGTAAAGGCGGCCGGTTTTACCACGGTCGACCTCTCCGCGGCAGAACCCAATGTTCTAAACATAGAGAAGTGGCGCGGAAAGCCGATATTCATTCTTAAAAAGACACCCGATATGGAAAAAAGCGATCGTGATGTTATTGTTGGAAAGGATCGCTTTCTCGTTGCTATCGGTCTGTGTACGCACCTTGGGTGTATTCCTGCATATCGTCCCGACAAGAAAAACTTCCTCTGTGCCTGCCATGGCGGTATGTTCGATACAAGCGGTGACAATATCAAGCCGCCTCCGCCGAGTCCGCTTGTAATTCCTCCTTTCAAAGTGGATGGAACCAAACTGGTACTTGGAGAAGAGGGACCCGACTATAAAAAAATGAAAGAAGCCGGCTTAATAGCCTAAAGGAGCGGAGATGGCACATTTTGAAAAAGCGAACAGTCTGCACGAGTGGCTCAATCAGCGTCTCGCTATTGATACTCTCGATAGAGTGCTGGCAAAAGAGTATTGGATTCCCAAGAATATAAACTTTCTCTGGGCAATGGGTATGGTACTGGCGTTTACCTTCGGTATTCTGCTCGTATCGGGAATTTTCCTGCTGATGTATTATCAGCCGAACATTAATCTTGCGTTTGACAGCGTCAACTACACGATTATGAGAGAGGTCGAGTTCGGATGGCTCTGGAGACATGTACATGCCGTCGCGGCATCGGTCGTTTTCCTCATAATATATATCCATATGTTTACTGGTATCTATTACGGATCATACAAAAAAGGCAGGGAGATGATCTGGATCTCCGGTATGCTTCTTTTTGTCACTTTCTCCGCCGAAGCTTTCAGCGGCTATATGCTTCCCTGGGGACAGATGAGCTACTGGGCCGGTATGGTTATTACAAACCTCTTCAGTGTAGGTTCTCTTGAGCTTAACGGACTTGTAGAGTGGATTCGAGGAGACTACGTCCCGGGACAGGCATTCCTTGACAGATTCTTTATGCTGCACGTTCTTCTTCTTCCGCTTGCAATTTTGGCTTTGATAGGTCTGCACTTCGGAACACTCAGAATACCGCACGTAAACAACCAGGACGGTGAAGAGATAGATTTTGAGGCTGAAGCAGCCAAATATAAAGCCGGGAACAAGAAAGAAGCGAAGGTCATCGCATTTGCGAACGACTTCATGAGTAAAGATATGTTCGTTCTGAGTATCTATCTGATCTTCTTCTTTTACCTGGTGTTCTGGCACTACAGCTTTGCGATGGACCCGATCAACTTCGATCCGGCAGATCCGATGAAGACGCCGCCGCACATCTATCCTGAATGGTACTTCCTCTGGAGTTACGAGATTCTTCGTCCGTTCCCGAAAGACCCCGGTCTTGTGGCATTTGGTATTGCGCAGGTGATATTCTTTGCCATACCGTTCCTCGACAGAAGCCCCAATGTAGCTCCTGCCGTTCGACGTGGTAAGTTCAACATCTGGTTCTGGGTATTGCTTGTAGACGTCATAGTGCTTACGGTAATGGGCAAGCTTCCTCCGCAGGGAATATACAGTACGATAGGTCTGTTGGCAACCATAGTATTTTTCATACTCTGGATATCGTTGCCATTCATAACCAAAAACGAAAAAGCAGTGTAGGGAGGCTGAAATGAAAGAATTAAAAATTTTGGCGGTAGTGGTTTTCTTTACACTGCTTACCTATTGGGGAGTGGAGCCTTATGCACACTCTGTTATGCACAAACATGTTGAAAGTAAAGATTTCAAGTATGAAGACCTTAAACCGGTTAAAAAGAAGGGTGATGCCAAAAGAGGTGCAGAAACCTTCATGAACGCAGGATGTACCGGATGTCACGGTGTACAGGCTGCTAATATGCCTGCTCCGATGGATCCTATTTCTGCAGCTGCAAGTTTCGGCGTAAACCCGCCGGATCTCAGTAATGCAGGTGCACTATATGATGAAAAATTCCTGGCGGCTCTTATCAAAAATCCTGTCCATGCACTCAAGGTTGAGCATAAGTTCAAAGAGGGCAGACAGCATCCGATGCCGGGCTTTTACGGAGTCGGGGGAGATATAGACCAGGAGATTGCCGATATCATCGCATATCTGAAGTCTATCGCAAAAAACATCGAGGAGATCACTCCTAAAATGGCGTTTGAAAACGCTTGCGGCCGCTGCCATGCCGTACACTATGAGAAGTGGACACAGATAGGCGAAAAGCCGAAATTCAAGTTTAAAAAAGATGAACTCCTTTTTGAAGCCAAAGTGCTCGACTATCAGGATTATCTCTATAAATATATGGGTAAACTGCCTCCGGATCTTTCGATGTATATACGCTCTCGCGGCGAGCACTACATCAGCACATTCATGGAAGATCCCCAGGAACTGCTGCCCGGAACATCTATGCCTAGAGTCGGTGTAAATGCAGAGGCTGCCGAGAAGGTCATCGAGTATCTTGAGGATTCGGGTGACCTGAAGCGTGAAGAGCGTGACAGTGTAGGCGTTATTGTAATGTTCTATCTGTTTGTCTTTGCCTTCCTCGCATACTTGTGGAAGCAGAGTATCTGGAAAGAGCTTCACTAAACTATAACTTTTACTGCCCGCAAACTTAAGGGTGCGGGCAGATCCCCTTTTTTCTCCATATTCAAGCTTTTTAGAGTAGAATACAGACAATATTGCCGATGACCAGTATACGATATATAGATAAATCGGTACCATCTATAAAACTTTACCAAAAGAGTTAAAAATGTTAATAGACGGATTTGGCCGAAAGGTCAACTATCTTAGAATTTCGGTCACGGAGCGATGCAACTTCAGGTGTCAGTACTGTATGCCGGAAAAGCCTTTTTCATGGGTACCAAGAGAGAATCTTCTCAGTTTTGAAGAGCTTTTCGAATTTGTAAAAGTCGCTATTGACGAAGGCATAGACAAAATCCGTATTACAGGCGGAGAGCCGTTGCTTAGAGAAGACCTGGACAGTTTTATAGCCATGATAAACGGACATAAAAGCGGTCTGGACCTTGCATTGACGACAAACGGATTTCTTCTTGCAGATGTAGCTTTCAGACTGAAAGAGGCCGGTCTGAAAAGAATAAATGTCTCAATAGATTCACTAAAACCTGAAGTCGCGGCAAAAATTGCCCAAAAGGATGTTCTTTCCAGGGTATTGGCAGGTGTAGACAAGGCTCTGGAAGCAGGGCTCAGTGTTAAGGTCAATATGGTTCCTCTAAAGGGGATAAACGAAGATGAAATAGTCGATGTTATGGAGTACGCCAAAGCCAGAGGCATGAGGATACGATACATCGAATATATGGAGAATGTACATGCGAAAGCCGGTCTGAAAGGGCTCACCGGCAAAGAGATACTCTCCAAAGTCAAGCAGAAGTATACAATTAGAAAGATAGGCCGTGAAGGCAGCAGCCCGGCTTTCAATTATATTACAGACGACGGCTATAAATTCGGTGTTATAGATCCTCACAAGCACGACTTTTGCGAAAGCTGCAACCGTATTCGTCTGACTGCGGAGGGGCATCTGATTCCATGCCTCTATTTCGACGAGGCTATGAGCATAAGAGATGCCGTAAAAGCCGGAGATATAGAGAAGGCGACGGATGTTTTAAGGGAGGTTCTGCGAAACAAGCCTGAAAAGAACCGCTGGAATGAGGATGATACGGAGGAGTCTTCAAGGGCATTTTACGAAACGGGCGGATGAGAGAAATGGCTGTTGAGGAGAGTACGCTCTATCTTGTCGAGCACTTTTTTTCCATACAGGGTGAAGGGCGATACTGCGGGGTTCCGTCCGTTTTTTTGCGCTTCGGCGGATGCAATCTTCGCTGCCCAGGCTTCGGATGCCACGAGGCGGAAGGCAAAAAAGTATACGGATGCGATACGGTACGTGCCGTATATAGCGGTCTGTATCGAAAAAGCTGGCATCCTGTGGCAAAACTGCATGAGATCGAAAGTATTGTGGGCGAATATGAAAAGAGCATATCCTACCGCCCAGATATAGTAATTACAGGCGGAGAGCCCATGATATACTCTTCCCATCCGATTTTCAATGCCATGCTCGAACAATTGGTATCCAAAGGATATAGAATCACCATCGAAACCAATGCAACGATAGCCCCCTCTTTTACCAAAC
>CAYZMY010000059.1:0-7130 GCA_964479605.1 uncultured Campylobacterales bacterium
GTACTTAAAGGTACCGATATTCTTGTAGCCAGCGATGAGATGTATGAAAAACTGGTATACGAAGGGACCGTATTTACTGCTGCGGCATCGGTCAGTGAGGATATGTTCAACCGCACTGTAACGATCAACGGTCTGAGCAAGTCTGTCGCGATGACCGGATGGCGCTTCGGATACTGTGCAGCCGCCGACAGAGATCTTGTAAAGGCTATGAAAAAACTTCAGAGTCAGAGCACTTCAAACATAAACTCTATAACGCAGATCGCTTCTATAAAAGGGCTTGACGGAAGTGCAGATGAAGATATAGAGATGATGAGAAAAGCATTTGAATCCAGATGTGAAGAGGCCGCACGGCTCTTTAACGAAATAGATGGGCTGTCGGTCATAAAACCGAGCGGCGCATTCTATCTTTTCGTCAACCATAAAGCCGTGGAACCGGACTCTATGAAATTTGCGAAAGAGCTTTTGGAAAATGCTGGAGTCGCCGTAGTACCGGGTGCAGGATTCGGAAGCGACGGCTATTTCCGCTTCAGTTTCGCCACCGATATCGATACAATCAGAACCGGAATTGAACGAATTGCACATTTTGTCCGATCTTATGGGGAGTAGTTTCAGCGTCTAAACCAACAAAAGAGAGAATATGGATGCCTTCTATATTGCAAGACAGCCGGTCATAGACCGAAAAAATCGTGTATTCGCATACGAGATACTCTTTAGGGGCAAACAGCCCACAGAGGATCTCGACCGCGGAACGGTCATGAGTGCGACCGCCATAAACAACCTTATAAATGTAATCGGTGTCGAAGATGTGATAGGCCCGCATCTGGGCATCATAAAGATAACACCCCTTTTCATTACCAGAAAACTTATAGAAGCTCTTCCCAAAGAGCGTCTCATATTTGCACTCTTCGAAGAGGACCTGAAAAACCGGGATCTTCTGCAAACTCTGAAAGAGTATAAAAATGCCGGTTATACCTTTGCGCTGAACGATCTTCAAGAACTCTCCATTCTAAAAGACGAAGATGTTCTCGATATCGTATCGTATATAAAAATAGACCATGAAGCGATCGATGAAGAGTTGATAGGTTCAACTGTAGGGGTTGCAAAAGAGCACGGTATCAAAACAATCTGTTCAAAAATAGAGACAAGAAAAGCCCACAAAGATATGGAACAGATGCACTGCGACTTTTTCCAGGGATACTTTTTCAGTGAGCCGGAGATTCTCGAAGAACAGCCCATAAGAGCTGAAACAGGCTCAATTTTAATGCTGTGGAATCTTATCCGCAATGATGCCTCCACAGATGAACTTGTCACCGCTTTTGAGCGTGAACACGCAATTACTCTCCAGCTTCTCCGTTTTATAAATTCACCTTTTTTCTCTCTGCGCCAGACAGTTACATCTATCAGACATCTCATTACTCTGCTTGGACGAAACCAGCTTTCTCAGTGGCTTTTGGTAATGCTATTTGCAAAAGAGAGTCAGGGACAAAACGGCAACCATCCTCTGGTGCTTATGGTTATAAACAGAACGGAGCTGATGGTGGGACTTCTGAACCTGATAAAACCGGGCGCTTCGAAATCGGAGCATGAGACTGCATACCTGGTAGGAATGCTCTCTTTGATACACCTTATCTTCCACCGTCCCCCCAGAGAGATTCTCAGCCATCTTCATGTCTCTGAAGAGATCGAAAATGCACTTTTTGAAGGAGACAACCTCTACGGCACTCTTTTGAATATGGTCAGGATTATCGAAAACAACGATATATCGAAGATGAACTCCATTATGCAGAAGTACGGTCTCAGCACAAAAGATATCAACCTTCTTTCGCTCGAGGCGATGAAGAAGGTCAATGCCTTTGATGAGGCCCTTAAAATGATGTAGAGGTAGCGCATCAGAGTGATGCGCGTACCTTTTTGACCGCTTCGACCATATTTTTTAGGCTAGGTTTTACCTCTTCCCATCTTCTTGTTTTAAGTCCGCAGTCCGGGTTTATCCAGAGCTGTCTGGCCGGAAGCACCTCAAGAAGAAGACGGATCTGCCTCTCTATCTCCTCAATACTCGGTATGCGCGGTGAGTGGATATCGTAGACACCGGGGCCCACCTCTTTTTTGTAGGAGTGTTCCCTGAAAACTTTGAGCAGAGTGTTTCCGCTCCTTGCAGTCTCTATGGAGATCACATCCGCATCCATAGCCTCGATCGTATCTATGATATCGTTGAAGTCGCTGTAGCACATGTGTGTATGTATCTGTGTCTGAAGCTCTGCGACTCCCGTACTGATCCAGAAGCTTTCGAGTGCAAACTTCTCATATGCCGGCCTGGCACGGCTTCTCAGCGGATAACCCTCTTTGAAAGCCGCTTCATCAACCTGAATCATCCCTATACCCGCTTTTTGAAGATCGTCTACCTCATCTCTTATGGCAAGGGCAATCTGATAGCAGGTTTCGCTTCTCGGCTGATCATCACGCACGAACGACCAGTTTAGGATCGTTACCGGCCCAGTAAGCATCCCTTTCATCGGCTTTTCGGTCAGGCTCTGTGCGTAACTGCTCCAAAAGATAGTCATTGGCTCGGGGCGGCTTACATCTCCGTAGATTATCGGCGGTTTTACACAGCGGCTTCCGTAACTCTGAACCCAGCCGTTCTCACTGAATGCAACCCCTTCCAACTGCTCTCCGAAATACTCGACCATATCGTTGCGCTCGAACTCCCCGTGAACGAGCACCTCCAGGCCTATCTCTTCCTGAAACTCCACGCACTCTTTTATGAAGCCTTTCATCTTCTCTATATACTCTTCTTCACCGATTGTGCCGTTTTTGAAGTCGCGTCTTGCGGCACGCACATCCGGCGTCTGAGGAAAGCTTCCTATCGTGGTGGTGCAAAGCGGAGGATAACCAAAACGTTCATGCTGAGCCGTAATCCTCTTTTCATACGATGCCCGCTGCCTTTTAAGCTCATCGATCCCTTCCATTCGCTCCTGAACCTTCGGATTGTGGATAAGGATAGACTCCCTTCTTGCACTCACCGCCTCCCTGTTGTGGGCATAACTGAGTGCATCCTCAGCATCAAGAGTGTCGGCACCGCCGAAAAAGAGCTTCGACAGAAGGTTAAGCTCGTCAAGCTTCTCTATTCCGAATGCCAGCCACGACTTTATCTTATCGTCCAGCCTCTTCTCATGTTTGAGTGTATAGGGCACATGCAGAAGTGAACATGATGTAGATACAACTATATTCTCCCTATCTACTTTTCGCTCTATCTCCCTAAGCAGAGATATCTTGGAGTCTATATCGCTTATCCAGATATTCCTGCCGTCTATTATCCCCGCTATCAGAACCTTTCCGCTTGCGGCTATGGTATCCAGAAGCTCCAGGCTTTCATCTTTTGCGTATACAAAATCGAGACCGATTCCCGCAATGGGTGTCTGAAGCAGCTGTGAGACCGCCTCTTTTGCGTGATCGAAATATGTAACCACATAGATATCGCTCTTTTTCGCCGCTTCGCACAGCTTTGTGTAGGCATCTTTTACAAGAAGTGAAAGCTCGGCTGCCCTGTCCGTAACCAGTACAGGCTCATCTACCTGAATCGTTATCCCATCATCAAGCGCATCCAGCTTTGCGAAAAGAGCCGTATATGTGGGTAGAATCTCTGAATAGAGTGTCATTGCATCGGGATTGTGCCCGTCCACACGCCTGGCATTTGCGAGGAAGGTAAGCGGTCCAATAATGTTTATCTTCGCATCTATACCTTCGCTTTTGGCAGCTTCGTACTCCTGTACTATTTTGGAGATATCTGTTTTAAAACTCATGCCGCTTTTCAGCTCCGGTACAATGTAGTGATAGTTCGTATTGAACCACTTGGTCATCTCCATTGCGGTGTGGTCGGCATCTCCGCGCGCCATTGCGAAATACCTCTTCGTTTTATCCTCTATATCGCTGTATCTCTCCGGAACCAGTCCCAGAATCTCTACCATATCAAGTGTCTGATCGTAGAGAGAGAAATCGTTTACGCTTACAGCATCTATACCGGCACTCTTCTGATATTTCCAGTGCCTTCTTTTCAATCTGTCGGAGATCTGCTCTACATCTTCGAATGCCGCCTCCCCTCTCCAGTAACTCTCAAGAACTTTTTTAAGCTCTCTCTGCTCGCCTATTCTTGCAAAACCGGTCACCCAGCTTCTATATTTTTTTGACATAGCTGTCCCTTTTTGAATATTTTTTCTGTAATAGTCTGCGTAAACAGCTTATATGCATATTTACGGATACATCTTTATGGTACTGGTAAAGTCGTTATGTCAGAAGACGGGAGGTGCAAGTCCTGTTTTTGTTTTGCGGCATCGGCAGAGCGTTCGCCTGAAAAATTTGCTCAGGTGAAAAAGGAGCCACGCCCTGCGTCTGAAGAGGCAGTTGCAGTGGCAGGGCTTTGAGTTGTCCCTGCGAAGCCTGTTCGAGCATGGACACTCGAACTCCCCGTCGGGCGGATCGTCCGATCCGTTTTGTCCAAAAAGAGAGTAGACGACCGCACTGGAGAGATAGGCACTTTTGAGGGCATGCAGTACGGTCTCACTGCTTAGAGCCTGTATGGCAGCCAGTGTAAAATAGCTGCCTCTGAAGCCGCGCGGGTATCTCATCTCAGTACTTCGCGCTTATTCCTATATATACCGAGCGTCCGGCGGTTGCGTATCCGTCGACCTCCTGGTAGAATCTGTCGAAGAGGTTTCTTACCTCTATCTCTCCTGTATACCCTTTTGCGAAGTTGTGTCTCAAAGAGAGGTTTGTGACACTGTATTTGCCGGTCTGGAGAGTTTTAGCCGCATCGTCGAACCGCTTACCGACATAGTAGCCGTTGAGATTCAGGGTATGCTCTTCGCTCGGGTACCACGTCAAAGAGTAGCTGAACATATCGGAAGCTCTTCTGGGCAGATCTGCCCCGGTAGCATCCTGCGCCTTTATCAGGTGTGTATACCCCAGATCATAGGCTATCTGATCGAAAGCTGCACCTGAATAGGACGCTTCCACTCCTTTGAATTTCGAGCTGCCTGGAACATTGTAATAATGGTATGTCGTATAACTGAAGTCTATAAGATCCTCCACCCTCTGGCTGAAATAGAGAACTTTGAACCCTCTATATTCTACTCCCGCATCGAATCCCGCACTCTTCTCAGGATCCAAAGAGGCGTTTCCTACCCAGCTGTCGTAAAGCCTGTAAAGGGTAGGTACGTTGTAGCCTGTGGAGTAGTTTGCAAAAACTCCGAAAGAGTCTACGATCTCCTGTTTGAGTCCAAGTTTGTATGTGAGCCTGTTGTCGAACTCCGAATAGTTGTCGTATCTTGCGCTCTGTGTAAATACCGTTTTGCCGTCAAACAGAGTGTTGTGGTTTGTGGCAAAAATATATCTGTTGGAGTAGCCCTTCGCAAGGTCGGCTCCGGCGGAAAGGCCCTGATGGAACGACTGGTATCCGCCGCCGGCCTGCAAAAAGCCGTTTTGCATATAGTCGAACCTGTCGGTTAGTCCGAACTCTTTAATATGGCCGCTATAGCCGCTGTACTGCGAACGGTTGAAAGTCGAATAGCTGTAGAAGATCTTCGCCATGTTGGCTCCATCGCTTCTGCTGTACTGAGCCTTGTAAAACCTCTCTCTTATTTTATTGACAGTAAAGGGCCCGTCTGGTGCATCGACTGTCTGACCGGTAGCGAAATCTATGGAGTCGTAGTGGACTGTGGCATCTATGGCAGTCAAAGAGGCTTCCAGTCTATCCTTTGAGGTTATGTCGTAGCCCGCTTTGAGTGAATAGCTTCTGTTCCTATAGCCGTCCTCTTCATAAGCAAGGTCATCCGCTCTGGTTCCGTAAAGAGGAGATCTCTGCCCGGGCTCAGCCGCGGAAAAACCGTCTGTCTCAAAGCTGGAGAGGCTGAAGTAGTAGTTGAACGCTCCCAGATCGTCCCCTATTGACAGATCGAAGCTCCTTGTATCGTAACTGCCGAACTTCAAGCCGTAGGATAGACTCTTTTTGGAGGGGTTTTTTGTAATAATATTGATGACACCGGCACTGGCATCTGCACCCCATATGCCGCTTTGCGCACCCTTTACGACCTCTATTCTGGCAACGTTGTCGAGCCTGAAATGTTCGAACTGAGCACCGTTGAGCCCTGTGACATCGTTGGCGCGTACGCCGTCTATAAGTACAAGAGTGTGATCCGATGATAATCCGCGAAGATAGATGGAAGCGGGTTGGCCGAAGCCGCCGTTTGAAGTGAATGAAATTCCGGGAACCGATGCAAGTGCATCTTTGAGGTTTCTGTAGCCTCTCTCCTGTATCTCTTCTGCAGTGATGACCGTTAAATCTTCGGTCACATCCTCATCGTCTTGTTCCGTATTCGCTGCCGATACTACAATCTTGTGAAGCTGAATCGCCTGGGTGTTCTGAGCATGTATCTGAACAGAACTGACCGTAGCGGCGATAGCTGCAAGAGTGAAATATCTGCCTTTGAAACCTTTGGCAAATCTCATTGCAGTCCTTTTGGATTATTGAAACCGCAATTGTACCAAATTTATGGTTAAAGCTCTCTCTTGGCTTCCTGAAGAGCCTCTATGACCTGATCGAGGTTTTCCGCAGGAATGTGCACTTTCCAGTCCGGCTCTTCACTGGTTTTTGATAGCCATATACCGAGACTCACTACCGGTGAAGAGTTCTTGCCGTACGGCTCTTTGACTGTTGCTACCGTAATGGCTCCGTCATCGGTACTTGCAAGCGGTATCTCTTTTATAAGTTGTGCATCTTTCATAATTCATTCTCCTCTATATAGCTCTTTTTAAGACTTCTCATATGCTGCATATCAAATAACGAATTTGACAACATGTTTTTTATTATATCACTTTTTCTTTTCCAAAAGTCTTGAGAGCATAGCGTTGAGCTTCAGCCACTTTTTGTGCTCCATAAGAGGGAAACCGGCATAGACTTTCGACCCCTCTATCGACTTTGTAACCCCTCCGCGCGCGGCAATGGTTGCGAACGGACCGATCTCCAGGTGCCCGGCGGTACCGCTTTGACCGCCCATGACGACATTCCTACCCAGTTTTGTAGATCCGGAAAGTCCTACCTGCCCCGTAATCAGAGAGTACTCTCCCACTTCGCAGTT
>CAYZMY010000060.1:0-7090 GCA_964479605.1 uncultured Campylobacterales bacterium
ACAGGCCGTCGACAGATCTTGACAGGGGGATAGGGGAGTTTGTGAAGTGGTATAGGGAGTTTTACTCTATATGATGCAAGAGTATCGGAGGAAAATATAAACGATAAGCGGCAAAAGAATATCTTCTTTTTGAAAAGCCGTATAAATAATAGTACAAAGATAGACGATATTTAAGGGGCCCGAAAACCGTCAAAGGAAAATAGGAAATTGATATCCAGGATAAAAGAGCTTAAAGAGCATGCCGGTTTTATGAGGTATTTCAAAAACACCTCATGGCTCTTTGCCGAGAAGATCCTGCGTATGGCGGTAGGACTGTTTGTAGGTGTCTGGGTGGCCAGGTATCTTGGGCCGGAGCAGTACGGTATTCTATCTTATGCCGCCGCTTTTGTAGGGCTTTTTATAGCTATAGCCAAACTGGGACTTGACTCAATAGTGGTAAGAGAACTGGTTAATAACGAGAATGGGGCGTACGATATATTGGGGACCGCATTCTGGCTGCGCTTCTTTGGGGCACTCGTACTTCTCTTTATGCTTTTTATAGCCGTACATTTTACCTCCAATGATCTGAATACGAATAAAATAATTTTCATCCTTGCCGGTGCTACCATATTCCAGAGCTTCAATGTAGTTGATCTGTTTTTCCAAAGTAGAGTTATGAGCAGATATGCCGTATTTGCAAATGTTATAGCTTTATTTATCTCCTCTTTAATAAAAATTGCACTTATTCTAATAGAAGCACCACTTATTGCATTTGCATGGGCTGCCCTCTTTGACAGTTTTATTTTGGGTTGCGGCTATATCTACTTTTTTTTAAAATATTCGAATCTGCATATCAAAAAATTCTCATTTAAAAAATCGACAGCTTTTAATTTGCTGTATGACAGCTGGCCCCTGATTATAAGCGGACTCGTAGTTGCCCTATATATGAAAATAGATCAGGTAATGATTAAAGAGATGCTGGGCAGCGAGGCGGTTGGACAGTATGCAGCGGCTGTTCGTCTAAGCGAAGCGTGGTACTTTATACCGATGGCCATATGTGCTTCTCTGTTTCCGGCCATCATCAATGCTAAAAAAGTTAGCGAAGAGTTATATTACGAGAGACTTCAGAAGCTCTATAACCTTATGGTCTGGATTGCGGCAGCCATAGCACTCCCGATGACATTTTTGAGCGATTGGATAGTGAAACTGCTGTATGGCGGGCAGTACAACGAAGCGGGTGGGGTGTTGATGATTCATATTTGGGCCGGTATATTTGTATTTTTGGGAGTTGCAAGCGGGAGGTGGTTTGTCAGTGAAAATCTGCAAAAATATACTTTCTATAGAACAGTAAGCGGCGCTATAATCAATATAGTATTGAATTTGAGTTTAATACCGAAGTACGGTGTTCAAGGTGCGGCGGTTGCGACATTAATTAGTCAAGGTATGGCTACATATTTATTTGACTTTTTCAATCTTAAGACAAAGCATGTCTTTTATATGAAAACAAAAGCACTGCTATTTTGGGGGATGTTTAATGTTCAAAAAAGTAGGTAAGATTATAAATATGGCTTCTCAGCCAAAGCTGTTAATGCAGTTAATCAGAATGGGTTCAAGCGGATATTTATACGAAATCGGCTGGATAAAATCATTTATATCCGGAGTACCGGTAGACAAAGATGGAAACCCTTTGGCATGGGTGACATACAGCTTTATGGACTTCATAGAAGATAGATTGAATAACGGTATGGAGATATTTGAGTTTGGAGCAGGAAACTCTACACTGTGGTATGCAGGTAGGGTCGATTCTGTCACATCGATAGAACACGATCAAGGGTGGTATGAGAAGATTCGCAACAAGATGCCTGACAATGTGAGTTTATACCACAGGGAGTTGAAATACGGTGGTGAATATTCCAGATTTCCGAATCAACTGGAGAAGAGATTTGATATCATCATAGTCGATGGAAGAGACAGGGTAAACTGCATGAAGCATTCGGTAGAGTCGATAAAAGAGGGCGGTATTATCGTATTGGATGACTCCGAGAGAGCACAGTATATGAAAGGAGTTGAATTTTTGTTGAGCAGAGGTTTTAAAAAGTTGGATTTTTGGGGAATAAGTCCCGGTCTGTTTTATAAAAAGTGTACGACCGTTTTTTATAAAAAAGAGAATTGCTTGGGAATATAGATGCAGCCTGCACCGATAGTTTTATTTGTATATAACCGCCCCCACCATACCAGACAGACTATAGAAGCACTTCAAAAAAACGAATTGGCGAAAGAGAGTCAAATTTTTATATATTCGGATGCGCCTAAAGATGAAAGATCCGAAGAGAGAGTCAATGAGGTCAGGGAGTATATAAAGAGAATAGACGGTTTTAAACAGATAACAATAATCGAAAGAGAAAAAAACAAGGGGCTTGCCGGTTCGATAATAGAGGGGGTGACAAAAATCGTAAACGAGTACGGGAAAGTCATAGTACTCGAAGACGATATAGTTACGAGCCCCTACTTTTTGAGATTCATGAACGATGCTTTGGAGTTTTACAAAGAGCAGGAGAAGGTTATGCATATCAGTGGATATGTGTACCCCATAGAGACACGCGGAGTTGAGGATACCTATTTTGTGAAACCTGCAAGCTGCTGGGGATGGGCAACATGGGAGAGGGCGTGGTGCTCTTTTAAAAAAGACACAGACTTCTATATCGAAACTTTCAACAGGAGAATGATAAAAGATTTCAACCTGAACAATTCGTACGATTACTTTAGCCAAATAGTCGCCAACAAAGAAGGAAAAATCGATACATGGGCTATCTTTTGGTATGCAAGCGTATATTTAAAAGGTGGATTGTCGCTTCATCCGAAATATAGCTTTGTAAAGAATATAGGGCATGATGGAGAGGGTGTCCACTGCGGCAATACCTCTCTTTTTGATGTAGAACCGACAGAAAACTACCCTATAAAATTTACTACAGCAATAAAAGAGAGTAGCAGAGCGAGAGAGAAATTCGAAAACTATTTCAGATCGATAAAAACTCCGGTTTGGAAGAGGGTCTTAAATAGAGTCATAAAAAAAATCAGATAAAAAGGTACTATAAAATATGAGAAGTCTGCTCAAGGATACCGTTAGACCGATTTACCGTTTTATAAAAGATAAGAACCGAAGAGAGTTTTACAGGCTCTACGACAAATGGGGCCGCTATAAGCGCTTTTCGGAAGTTAAAAATGTAAATTTTTCGGATTATATATTTGATATACCGGATATGCCGAGCTTCATATGGCAGTTTAAAGAGATTTTCGTAGATGAACTTTACAGGTTCGAAACAGATTCAAAAGAGCCTGTTATCTATGATTGTGGAGCGAATATAGGTATGAGCTGTCTGTACTTTAAAAAACTTTATCCAAATGCAAGAATAAGAGCTTTTGAAGCGGATCCGAAACTGGCGGAAGTTTTGAAAAAAAATCTCTCCAAAAACGGCATAGCCGATATAGAGATAATAGATAAAGCTGTCTGGATAGATGAGAACGGAATAGAGTTTTCAAGTGAAGGAGCGGATGGCGGAAGCATATATGGATCCGGAAACAGAATAGAGATGAAGAGTATAAGATTAAAAAACTATCTGGAAAATGAGGATAAGGTCGATATGCTTAAAATAGATATCGAGGGTGCTGAGTATGATGTGCTAAAAGACTGTGAAGAGAGTCTTGAAAATGTTCAAAACATATTTGTGGAGTACCATAGCTGGAACGGTTCAGAGCAGAGGCTGAGTGAAATTTTAAAAGTTTTTGAAAAAAACCGATTCAGATACTACATAGAGGGGTTGACAAAAAGAAAGTATCCTTTTGTAAACAGAGGCGAAAATGAGAATATGGACCTTCAGCTCAATATTTTCGGAGTTAAAAGATAGTCGTGAGAGTTTTGATAGTAAACATATCAGACAGGCTTGGAGGAGCGTCTCGCGCAGCCGAGAGACTCCACAAGAGCCTGTTGGCCGCCGGAGTCGAGAGCCGGATGCTTGTCGCTAAAAAGAGCAGCGGAGACTTTACTGTTGTGGGTCCTACCTCCAAAAAGGAGAGGATTTTAAACTCTTTAAGTGCATATTTGGACCGGCTGCCCCTGAAGTTCTACAAGAAAAGAACGAAAACGCTTTTTTCACCATCATGGACCGGATTTGGAAATATTATTGATAAGATAAACGATATAAATCCTGATATAGTGCATTTTCACTGGATCTGCGAAGGGATGATAAAGATAGAAGATCTGAAGAAGATAGAGCAGTCTATAGTCTGGAGTCTGCATGATATGTGGGCTTTTACAGGAGGGTGTCATTATGATGAAGGGTGCGGCGGTTATGAAAATGTGTGTGGAAACTGCAAAGTATTGGGAAGTACCACCGATAACGATTTGAGCAGAAGAGTTTTCAGGCGGAAAGAGAAGCAGTTTCTGCAAAAAAAAGATATTACAATTGTGGGGTTGAGTAGGTGGATTACTGACTGCTCGAAGAGGAGTACTCTGTTTAAGAGCAAGAGGCATGTCAATTTGCCGAATCCGATAGATACTGCGCTGTTCAAACCGTTTGATAAAGAGAAATCCAGGGAGCTATGGGGTTTGCCGCAGAATAAAAGGCTTGTTTTGTTTGGGGCGATGAATGCTACAAGCGATCCCAGAAAAGGGTTCAAGGAACTGAGCGAGGCTCTGTATAAAATCGAAAACAGCGATATAGAGGTTGTGGTTTTTGGGAACTCTGAACCGCAAGAGCCTGAAGATTTCGGCCTGAAAGCGCACTATGTAGGAGAGCTTCACGACAATCAGAGCCTTGTGACACTTTACAGTGCGGCGGATGTCATGGTCGTTCCAAGCAGGCAGGAGAATCTTTCGAATGCCATTATGGAGTCGCTTGCCTGCGGAACTCCGGTAGTCGCTTTCGATGTCGGCGGCAACAGCGATATGGTGGAGCACAAGCTGAACGGTTATCTGGCTAAACCGTTTGATGCTTCGGATCTTAAAACAGGTATCGAATGGGTCCTTGGCCATAAGGGGTACGACGAACTGTCGTCGAATGCGAGAGAAAAGGTTTTGCGTGAGTTTGAGAGTAGTCTGGTCGCCGGAAAGTATATGGAGCTTTATAGAGAGATATTAGATGTCAAATAGTTTCAGGTCCGAGAAAGATTACAGTACCGTAAGATCCGTTACGACAGAGCTCCCGATAATAGAAAATCGTGTGGAAGATTCTTTCGAGACCTTGCTTTTTCTGCCCAGGAACGAAGGACGACAGGGCGAAGGCGGGCTTAGGACCAGGGGATGTTTTAAAAAGCCAGATCCACGCAAGCCCCTTATTTCCATCGTTACTGTGGTTTATAATGGCAAAGCGCATCTTGAAGAGACGATTTTGAGTGTTATGGAACAAGATTATGACAATGTTGAGTATATTGTCATTGATGGCGGCTCCACTGACGGTACTATAGAGATCATTAATAAATATGAAGAGTATATAGACTACTGGGTCAGCGAAAAAGATAACGGTATATATGATGCAATGAACAAAGGTATAAAACTTGCTTTGGGTGATTTGGTAGGATTGATCAATGCAGATGACTTTTATGAGAAAGAGGCTTTGCGGACGGTTGCGCACTTTTACAGTTTGGAGCGGCCGGATATACTGTACGGCGATACTTATCATATGGTAGAGAAAGAGAAAATATATAAGAAAGCACATGAGACAGGGATTAGATACGGGATCGCTCCGTACAGTTACAGATGGATTTGGGTTAAGATGTTGTTTGGTCATCCATCCGCATTTGTTGCAAGAGAAGTCTATAAAAAAGAGGGGCTTTATGACTCCTCATTCAAAATTTGTGGAGATTACGACTTTTTTATCAGGGCTGTTATGCACAGGAGAAAACTCTTTCATATTCCAAAAGCCTTGTCATGCTTTCGTGACGGCGGGATAAGTACTATTGAAAATGGGATGGTCGCTCAAGAGAATTTTCTGGCAAGAAAAAAGAACAGTCAGTTTTTAGCTTACATAATCGAGATTTTGCTGACTTTGATGAAAGCGGGTAGCAGAGGGTGAAGATTTTTATAGGTATAACTACATTCAACAGGAAGCATAAGGTAGACAATCTTTCAGCCTCTCTGGGTATGGTTGACGGCCTGGAAAAATCTATCGTAGCCATTATCGATGATGCCAGTACAGAGTATGATGAGACGTATCTAAAAAAGAAGTTTCCATATGCAAAGATATATCGTAACGAGCGAAATCTGGGAGCGGATAAAAATACTTTCCAGTTGAATAGAAAATTTATAGAGAGCGATGCGGATGCTCTCTTTTTGTGCGATTCGGATTTGATTGTCCATCCGGATGCTTTGAATGTAATCGAGAGAAATCTGCCTAAAACCGATGGGCTGTTATCACTACTCAACTCATCCGGCCATCCGGTCTTGGAGAGTGTCGACGAAGTGCTTGTAAGCAAGCGAAGCGTAGGAGCGGCGGGATCTGTGCTCTCCCGCAATCTTGTAAAAAAACTGATCGATTCCGTGGAGGATAGGTATAAAGTTATGTGGGACTGGTATTTTTGCATGTATATGAAGAGTAACGATAAGAGAATCATGGCCACAAAACAATCATATGTCTTTCATACGGGAATCGAAGGGGAAAACTCGAATCTTCTGCTGTTTGAATACTCGTTGGGATATACCCCGATGAGTGATTTTGAAAGTAGCGTCATACAAAACTTCAATCAAAAATTTGTAGAAAATTATTATGAATTGTCTGAGCTGCTCAAAATAAAGGTTTTGATCAGAAAGATAGTCAGAGAAGAAGCAAGACGCTGGTTCGCTAAACTGTTTGGAGAGAAACGACTGCTTGATATACTTGTAAAAAAGAAAATGAGATTGAAGAAAAAAGGCAGGAAATAGGGTGCATATCTCGATACTATCAATGTGCCTGTGTTCTCATCTATCGTCCTTGGGGTATTTTTAGTCGTAGTAATCAAAGTTATGGTTAAAGGGAAAATAGTCATAGCTACCGATGTGGGAGGAGTCCGTGAAATTTTAGATAAGAGTTACGGAAACGTACTGGCTCCTCTTGGAGACTGCGAGGCTTTAAAAAGG
>CAYZMY010000061.1:0-7063 GCA_964479605.1 uncultured Campylobacterales bacterium
CCGGACTGCTGGAAGGTTCGCTGGTTATCGAAAAATCTGTCGGATACAAAAAGGGAGATCTGGTAAAACACAAGCTGTTCGGCATAGGGCGGGTTCTCGGTGTATCACGTGCCGGACGCGATTTCAAACTTCAGATAAATTTCGGCGGCGACAGAAGAGAGATACTCTCCTCTTTCATAGAAAAGGTATAGTTGCGAAATGTATCGATGCCCCGGCAGCGGCAGGATTGTAATATGCCCTGCATAAACCGCCTCTTTGCGGCAAAAAAACCGATGTTCATAGGCTCCAACTCCTTTTTGTCCCGGATAAAAAGGCGCTACGGCGTAAAAAAAGCCGGTTTTTCCGGAACCCTTGACCCTTTCGCATGCGGAGTCCTGATAATAGCCTTCGGCCAGTATACGAAGCTGTTCCGTTTTCTTAAAAAGAGCCCCAAAACATACAGAGCGGTTCTCTGGCTGGGTGCAGTAAGCGAAACTCTCGATATTGAGTCCGTGAAAGAGATAGTCTTTGTACCCCCTTTCGATGAGGATAGAGTAGCCTCCGTGCTGAAATCGTTTGAGGGCGACTTCACCTACACTCCTCCGAGCTTCAGCGCCAAACGGATTGAGGGCAAAAGAGCCTACGACCTGGCACGCGCCGGAGAAGAGGTAAAGCTTGCGGAGTGCACGTCGAAAATCTATGAGATAAGGCTCCTTCACTACAGACACCCGTTCGTTACTTTTGAAGCGGATGTCTCCGAAGGTACCTACATCCGCTCTCTGGCGGATGCTGTCGCAAAAGAGCTCGGATGCGACGGGGCGCTCAGCTATCTTGAGCGCATACGGGAAGGATCGTTTGTTTATGAAAACGAAAAACCGCTAAATCCGATCAACTATCTGAAGCCGCCGCAAAACCGATATCTTGGCGACAAGGAAGATCTTCTGCTCGGCAGAAAACTGGAAAAATCGAAGTTTGAAAACCAAAGTCCCGGTACATATCACACTCTTTTTGACAAATATTTTGCTATTATAGAGATAGACGACGGCGACCGGGTTGCCTATCTGCTAAACAAGGTGGAACTATGCTCGTACTGACACGCAAAAAAGATGAAGCCATTCGTATCGGTGACGATATTGTTATCAAAATCATTTCATGCGACAAACATGGAGTACGCATTGGAATAGAGGCCCCCGGCAATGTCACGATACTGAGAGAAGAGCTCTTTTTAGCCGTAAGCGAAGAGAACAAAAAAGCATCAAAAGAGGCTCCGTCACAGCTTATCGATACGCTCAAGGAGAAACTCGTCAAATCATGAGACGCCATGCGCCGGCAAAAATCAATATCTTTCTCAAAATCACCGGTATCCGTGGCGGTTACCATGAGCTGCGCTCCCGCTTTGTACGGGTAGATTCGCTTCACGACACGATCAGTTTCGAAAAAAAGGAGTGTTCCTCTGCGGGATTCGAACTGATTTGTAACACTCCACTGCCCGAGCGAAACACTCTCAGCGAAGCTTTCCGGCTTCTTAAAGAAGAGGCTCCAAAAATTGAAACTTTCTTTAAAGAGCATGCGGTACATCTGGAAAAAAAGATTCCCGCAGGAGCCGGTCTTGGCGGCGGTAGCTCCGACGCCGCATCTTTTCTGCACCTTTGCAATGAGGTGTGCTCACTCAATATATCCACTTCAAAGCTGGCCGACATAGGCCAAAAGATAGGAGCTGACGTACCGTTTTTCGTCTACGGCTACAGAAGCGCCAATGTAGAAGGTATCGGGGAGATCATCTCCCCTTTTGAAGAGCAGATACCCGAGGTCGAGCTTTTCACACCGCAAATTCACTGCGACACGGCTGCGGTATACAGAACTTTCAGAGAGAGTTTTTCAGCCAAAATCGACTCTGAAGCGGCCAAAGAGTGGCTGAAAATTCCAAGCGATGAGCTGATGGACTCGCTGGAACCTGAAGAGGCGAACGATCTCTACCCGGCGGCACTTTTGAGATATCCGCAGTTAAAAGAGTATGCACGTACCGGCAGGTTTTTCAGCGGCAGCGGCAGTACATTCTTTGAAAAGATCTGATAAAAAGCCTTTGCCACACCTGTGTGGTGTATAATACGGCTTTCAATAACTCTATTGCAACAAAGGGCTGCACAGCATCAAGGAAACCCAATGTCGATCAAAATCGTAGCCAGAAACAAAAAAGCCTTTCATGAATATGAAATTTTGGAGAAGCTCGAAGCGGGAATAGAGCTGCTCGGAAGCGAAGTTAAATCTATTCGTATGGGGCGCGTCAATCTCAAAGACAGCTATGTGCGGATCATAAAGGGCGAAGCGTGGGTTTTCGGTCTGCATATAACACTGCTGGAGAGTACAAACCCCCACTACAAACCGGATGAGAAACGACCCAGAAAACTGCTTCTTCACCGCAAACAGATAGATAAATGGCTTGGCAAGGTAAAGCAGGAGGGGTTGACCATTGTACCATTGATGCTATACTTTAACGAAAGAAACCGTGCGAAACTTCAGATCGCCCTTGCCAAGGGCAAAACTGTACACGATAAGAGAGAGACGCTCAAAAAGAAGATGGCCGACCGGGAGGCGCGTGCGGCGATGAAGAAATATTGACCTCTTTATGATGCGGCTTTGCGCCATAAAGGTCAATATTACCGCAGACATTATGCAAGAAGTTTATCAGGAGAGACCATGTTTTCAACACTGCAAAAACAGAAAAAGGCTGAAGAGCTTATAGATGAGGCTCGCCGGATCATAGAAGAGACAGATGAAAAAAGCGTACTGGAAAAAGAGCGGCTGGAAAAAAGCGTTGCGGAAGCAGACAACTTCCGCAACCATCTGGCCAGAAAGACTCTGAAAAAATTCCATGACCTCTTTTTTAAAATAAAAGGAGCCGAACCTATTGAAATGGCGGATATTCCGGAGCGCCCTTTTGCCTCACAGCTGTATGAGCTTACCGAGCGACTGGATGAAGTAGAGCCTGTAGAGATAGCGGCCGCAAAAAGAGGAAAACTGAAGGCAGTGGCGGCATCACTCGCCGCTGCACTGATTACGGTAGCTATCGCTCTTGTCGTCGCACTTATAGCGACGGGAACATCACTTGATCCGCAAACCCTCACCGATCCCCAAACACTTCAGAAACTGCTTGTATGGATCGGCGGAGGCGCATTCGGCTATCCGGCCGCCTCGGCTGTGTGGGGAGCGGCAGCTCTTGCAGCGGCAGCCGTTGCCGCAGTTTTGATAATCTGGTCGCTGCTGATGGCAAAAAGTTCCGGCCGCAATCTTGCGGAAGCCCAAAACAGCCATGCAGATGCCGAAAACTATAGGGACCGCAAAGAGCACTATATCTCGGCTATGCAGAAGCTCAACGATGAGATATCTCAATTTAAAGAGATACTGGAGACTTTTGATATATTTCTGCAGGAGTACAATGCATCTATAAGACGTATTCTGTATACCGAAGGCAGGGAGTTTGAAAACTACAAAGAGCGCTCCAAAAAAACAGTATCCAGAGCGGCGGCATGTGCCCAGGCGCTTGTACCGATTTTGGATATTACAATCACGACCTCGGACGGCCAGCCGTCAAAACAGCTCTTCGAGGCGCTTGAAAAAGGAAAGAGTTTCCGTGAAGCGCTTATTAACGAAGAAGAACTTCCCGATAATGAAGATAGAGTATATGAGCATACGGAAGAGCCGCACTCTTCGGAATCAGAGCCGGCGCAGCCCGAGAAAGAGGAGGAGCATCCTCTGGCGATAGACGAAAAACCTACTCGATAATTTTCGCCTCTATTATCTTGACAGGCCTTACTGGTCTGTCATACCTGTCCACTCCGGTTTCAGATATCTTTATTACGTTATCCATCCCTTTTATAACATATCCGAAAATTGTGTGATGGCCGTTCAGCCATGGTGTAGGTGCAACCGTAATGAAAAACTGGCTGCCATTGGTATTTCTCCCGGCATTGGCCATAGCCAGAATTCCCGGTCTGTCAAAGACTATATTGGGCGCAAACTCATCTTTGAACGGCTTTCCCCATATGGACTCTCCGCCTCTTCCCGTACCGGTAGGATCACCGCCCTGAATCATGAAATCTTCTATGACACGATGAAATTTTGTCCCGTTATAGTAGCCGTTTTTTACATGTGTCAGGAAATTTTCGCTTGCCAAAGGTGCAAGATCGGGACGGATCTGAAGTGTGAAATCACCCATATTGGTATGTATAAGCACCTGCGGATATGTCTGTTTTGCATCCTGTGCGAACAGGAAGGCGGCAAAAAAGAGCAGTGAAACCAAAATCTTTTTCATAGATTACTCCCGTTGGAATTAATTACCGCGCCATCGGCACGGCATCGGTAACGTAGTTTACAAAACGATAGCTTTCAAGATAGTTATATTACAAATCTTCGAATTACCTACGGGTAGTCCTTCAGATTTTTTCACGCGCATCTTACCTCGTCGCGTGCTCTCATTGTTTGATGTATTTGGTGGATGCGGTAATAAACAGTAGATTTTTCGGAAAATTTGAGGTTGGACGCAGAGAGGGGGAGCTTTCGCCCCCGTAATCGAGATTATTTTCTTCGAAGCTCTTTGATTCTTGCCGCTTTTCCGCGCAGTTCTCGGAGGTAGTAGAGTTTCGCTCTGCGAACACGGCCGCGTCTTAAAACATCTATATTTTCGATGCTGTCAGAGTAGATCGGAAATATACGCTCTACGCCTACATTGTTGGCGCCGATTTTTCTTACTATGAAAGTTCTGCCTGTTCCCTCACCGCGGATGGCTATGCAGACACCTTCAAAATTCTGTACACGGGTCTTTTCACCCTCTTTAATGTTTACGGCAACGCGAACCGTATCTCCGGCACGAAACTCCGGTATCTTTTTGCTTTCAACCTGAGACTTCTCGAATGACTCAATATATCGATTTTTCATCACTTTCCCTTTGGGTAAATTTCAAATATCGCTCCGGGCGAAAATATTTTGTTTTAGATAACGCCAGCGTTTTTTTCAGGGCGTTAATTTTACTATGATTTCCCTTTAATAACTCTGAAGGTACGCTTAAATTATGGAAACTTTTAGGTCTTGTGAACGAAGGAGCCTCCAGAAGATGTGACTCAAAGCTCTCAGATTCCAGCGAGTCCGCATTTCCCAATACACCGGGTACAATTCTGCTGATTGCATCTGCCATAACCAAAGAGGGAAGCTCCCCTCCGGTAAGAATATAGTCTCCTATACAAAAGCACTCGTCTGCAAAGGTCTCTACGACCCGTTCGTCAATCCCCTCGTAACGGCCGCTTACAAATGCGATGTGGCTCTTTTTTGCCAATCTTCTGGCATCGTTTTGGCCAAACGGCTTTCCGACAGGTGACGTAAAAATGATGTGAACGTCACTTGACTTCTCTTTCAGATGCGTCAGAGTATCGAAAAGCGGCTGCGGCATCATCACCATGCCGGCCCCGCCTCCGGCCATTGTATCGTCTACTTTTCGATGACGGTCTTTGGAAAACTTTCTGGGGTCCAGATTGTCTATCTCCAAAATACCGCTTTTAACGGCACGCCGCAAAATAGAGTCACCGAAATACCCCTCCATCAGGGGCCAGAAAAGTGTGACAAATGTAAAACGCATCAGCTCGCTTCCAGTATCTCTTTGGCGCCTTTTGTATTTATGACTCCCTTATTGAGATCTACACTGCCGATATAGCGCTCTATATAGGGGATCAGAAAACTTTTTGCATAACCGTTTTGAACAAGGGACTCTGTAGTCTCTACCTGCAGATAGTCAGTACCGGCAAGGCGCTCAATATCCGCAACCCGCCCGATCTTCTCGCCATCTTCCATAAGATCGAGGCCGATTATCTGATACCAGAAATACTCATCTTTATCCAGACTGCAAGCCGCTTCACCGGCCTCTTTTGTAGTATATAGATAAGCATTGGTAAGGGGTTTGGCCTCATCGATACTGTTAATACCCTCAAAACGTACAACCCCTCTGGAGGGACTGTATGAGGCAATAGTCAAGTTGCCCCTGTCGCTCATAAAAACGGCTCCCGCTTTGAACTGCTCGGGAAAGTCGCTAAGGAGGTTGAGACGCATCTCACCTCTCAGCCCGACTGTCTTTCCGATACGGGCAACCGGAATTCTTTCGGGGTTCACCCCTTCGGCTCCTCTATCGCCTGAACATTGACCCGATAGCTGATACCGTCTTTCGCTTTGCAGCCGCTGATTACGGTTTTGAGCGCATTAATCATACGCCCCTCTTTTCCTATCAGCTTTCCGGCATCATCTTTGTGCGCATAGATTATGATCTCATCGAAATTCTCGCCCAGATTCTGCCGTTTTACGGTAATCTGTTCCGGATGAGATGCAATCAGCATTGCAAAATCGCGCACAAAATTTTCGATCATTTTATTTTCCGGCCAGCTTCTTGACACGCTCACTCGGCTTGGCTCCGACGCTCAGCCAGTAATTCAGACGCTCTTCATCAATTTTTACGGTAGCGGGTTCAGTCATGGGATTGTAGTACCCTATAGACTCTATCCAGCCGCTGTCGCGTCTCTTTCTGCTGTCGGTTACTACTATTCTGTAGAAAGGTCGCTTTTTACGCCCCATACGTGTAAGTCTGATTGTGGTCATCTTTTCTCCTTGAGATATTGTTGTTTTTCAGTTGCCGAAGAGGCATTGACCTAAGCGATTGACGGGATCGTTTAGGTCAATGTCCCTGGGCTTTTCAGCGGGGGAATCCGCCGCCTTGCATCTGGCCCATCATGTTCTGCAGATCCTGCATACCTTTCTTGCCGGAAAACTTTTTTGCCATCTTTGCGGCATTCTTGAACTGCTTGAGCACCTTGTTTACTTCCATCTGGTTGAGACCGGCCCCTTGCGCTATACGGCGCTTGCGGCTGTTGTTCAAAAGGTCCGGGTTCTCCCGTTCTGCAGGAGTCATCGAACTTATAAGCGCCTTGATCTTTTTTATCTCTCCGGAGTTTTCAAGGTCCATATCTTTCAGGGCATTTGCCATTTTGCCCATTCCCGGAATCATGCCGACGATCGACTTGAGGCTTCCGAGCTTCTTCATCTGTTC
>CAYZMY010000062.1:0-7045 GCA_964479605.1 uncultured Campylobacterales bacterium
ACGGATATGCGCCCATAGCTCAGCTGGATAGAGCAACGGCCTTCTAAGCCGTAGGCCTCAGGTTCGAATCCTGATGGGCGTACCACTTAATTAGAGCGATAAATGAATAAAGTCCATTTATCTTCGCTGGCGCTCAGGCACTAAAGCTTTGACTTTTTAAAAAGTCAAGAAGATAGACTGTAGTGTCAGAAGTGACGTAAACACCAAGATGCGCGGACGTGGTGGAATTGGTAGACACGCCAGACTTAGGATCTGGTGCCGAAAGGTGTGGAGGTTCAAGTCCTCTCGTCCGCACCACTTATGCTTTCCCGAATTTAAACCCAAAGCACAATCCATAACTCGCAGACGGTTCGCATTTGCTCACAGCGTCTTTGAGAAAATGTCTACAACTGCAAAAGAGTATCTATTTGCCTCATCTCTTTTTGTCCATACCGCTTTAAACCCCAGGAATTCGTTTTTCTAAGTCTCTGCTATATTATCTGATACAGATTTTACACAGTTTCAGTTCGTGTTGCAAATACTCTTATAAATCACAAAATCCTATCCCTAATAATCTATAAAGTTAATTTACTCTAAAATTTGTTATAACTTCGATTAAAAAGGGGTGCTTTATGAAGAAGATGCTGAATGAGTTCAAAACATTCCTCATAAAAGGGAATGCCGTCGATATGGCGATAGGTTTTATTTTCGGTGCGGCTTTTGCAACCGTTGTAAAATCGTTTGTTGCAAATGTTGTAATGCCCCCTTTGGGGATGCTTTTGGGAAGAGTTGACTTCTCGCAGCTCTTTATCGCTCTTGACGGAAAAGAGTATGCAAGCCTGGAAGCGCTCGACAAAGCCGGTGCGCCTGCGATCAAATTCGGTCTTTTTGTGAATGACCTTATTTCATTCGTTATTCTGGGATTTGTTATCTTCATGTTTGTTAAAGGCTACAACAAGATGAAAGAGCCCGAAGCTGCTGCGGCCCCTACACAAAAGAGTTGTCCCGAGTGTGCCATGAAGATTCCCATTGAAGCAAAAAAATGTCCATATTGCGGTAATACCGAGTTTTAATATATTACCGCACCGACCAATAGAGTGAATTTTTGAGAGAACGGCGTCCCGTTCTCCCCATAGGGTGCAGTGCTTTCACCCGTACTCATCGTTGGATTTTCTTGAATTCGCTTTGGCGAGTCCTGCGAAAATCCGCCTCGATTACGAACGAAATCACTGCATCAAAACTTTCACTCTATCAGTTGGTACGGTAATAACTCTTTTTGCCTCTGGAAGCTGCAGGAAACAAAACATCTTTTCGCAGTTTCCGTAAATCTTTCGGAATAATCCTCTGCAGCCTGATATCAAGTATGTTTTATTTATGCGGCAATGAGTTGACTTTTATAAATTATAGTTTATAATAACTTATAGCTGATGCTACTTGTATATAGTGACACAGAGTCGGGCATTTTTATTTCTATATATGAATAGTCTCTATTGTGCAATTTCAGTTGTAAATCTGCGGCGAGGAGTGGGAGATGAGAAAAGTGTTATTATCGGTTCTTTTGCCGGTGGCGGTACTCGCTTTTACAAAGAGTGCGACGCCCAAGCATACCAAATGGGCAGACATTGTTCTAAAAGGGAAAGAGTGCAGTGTAAAGATAAAGCAGGGTAGACACCACTTTGCCGAGGGTGTTATAAAATCGACATCCGGAAGTGTGCAGAAGATGGCTGTTATTATTAAAAACAAAAGAGCGGACGGGAATATTCATGTCGAATCGGATTGCGAAATAATAAAAATAGACTTTAGCAATAACGCCGTGGGCAAACCGGTCAAGAAAATAAGAAATCGTGTGCTTTGGGAGTGGAAAATATTACGCGAATAGCATCGGCAGGAGGTTTTATATCTCTTTGTTCTTGCCCTTTTTGTGGGATTGAATAACGATATCTGATTCCGATCTCAAACTCTTCTTCGTTTTAAATTTCTCCAGTCTCTTTAGATAGGGGTCGTTTTGAGCCGTTTTTTTATTATCTTTTTTTACGGAACTTTTTGATGCACCTAAGCCCAGACGCATGATTGACCATACAATAACCGCTGTGAAAAAGAGAACGGCCGCCCATTTCATAAGTAGATATCTGCCGATCTTTCCGCTCTCGCCGCTCAAGGCGCTGAAACGTGCCATATCTTCATAAAGCGCATCCGAAATATAGATCCCTGCAATCGAGATGACTATTAGAAGAAGATAGCGCAGGTTTCGCCGAAAAAATAGGGAGAGAGCAGCCCATTTCAGGTAGTGATACACTTTTAAACCTCCTCTATATCCAGGAAATTCCCAGAAGTGCCAGCAGGGCTATGAGCCCCTTTGTTTTATACTCGTCAAGAAGCTTGTCCTCTTCATCTCTGATAATAACTTCAAGTTCCTCATCACTGAGCTCTTCAATATCTACGCGGCTTTCTATAAGCCGTGCTCTAGTGCGCATAATCGCTTTTTCGCGCAGTTTGAGCTGCAGTTTCTCTTTCGACTTTCGCGGAAGGTTTTTTATCTGGTTCATTAAACTCTCTTGCAATATCTATCCTTTACTATATTACGTTACCTGTGCGGTAATTAAAAATCTCTCTATATCGTCCATATGGTTTTCAAACCCTTCAAAAGAGTGAGAGCCGCCCTCTTCTATGATCATGCGGGCTCCCTGAAACCTCTGCTGTGCCACTCTGTAGTCGAGTGTCTCATCCCCTTTTTGCAGCATAAGCAGAAGATTTTCCGGTTTTAGGCCTGCTCCCGGCTTCATCTGCTCAAGCTGCTTTACATGCCGGTCGTTCCACTCGAACTTGGAGAGGTCGTAGAAATTTGTAACCATGCCCGTATAGTGTGAAAGTGTCTTATACGGCTCTACGGAAGGGTTTATCAAAACGGCCCTGAGATCGTAAATCTCGGACAGATGTGCGGCGTAAAAGCCGCCGAGAGAGGAGCCTATGAGAGATACGGGCTCTTTCGGCAAAAAAGTCTCCACAATCTGTTTCAGCGTGTCTGCGGCCAGATCCGGCACATACGATAGAGAGGGTGCAACGACTCTGTTTTTGAAAAAGCTGCGGACAATCCGGGCCTTCTGGCCCATTGCACTGCTTGCAAAGCCGTGTATATATATTATCATCCTTTCTCTCCCTCGTATGCAGGTTCGAGCATAAGCTTTTTTTTCAGTACTTTGCCGTTCCTGGAGATTTCGACTGTAACGGTATCGCCGACCTCATGCTGCTCCAAAACGGCATCGATATCTTTGGGAGAGTGAACCGGTTTTCCGTCTACCGCTATTATAATGTCACCCGGATCGAAAGAGCCGTCCGGATAGAGTGTAACACCCCTTAGCCCGGCTTTTTCGGCTGAAGTGCCCGGGATTATGCGAAGCACCATAACTCCGTCGAAACCGAGCCTGCTCTGGGCTATGCGGTTTATACGCTCATCTGTTTCGACTCCCAAAGATGGTTCGAGATACTTGCCGTATGCGATGAGCTTCGGGACTATTTTGTTTACAGTATCTACCGGAATCGCAAAGCCGATGCCGGCATATGCCCCGGATGGGCTGAAGATGGCGGTGTTAACGCCGATGAGTCTGCCGGCGCTGTCAAGCAGCGGTCCGCCCGAGTTTCCGGGATTGATAGCCGCGTCCGTCTGTATCAGGTTGCGTATGCGGGCACCGCTCGATTCGGTCATGGAGCGCTCGAGAGCCGAAACTATGCCTGTTGTCAATGTCCAGTCGAGACCGAAAGGGTTTCCTATGGCGAAAGTCTTCTGCCCGACTTTCAGATCGTGGCTCGTTCCTATCATCACCGGCTGCGGCTTTCTTATCGGGACGTTTATGCGCAGTACGGCAAGATCGTGTTCCGGTGAAGCACCTATAAGCACGGCATGGTAGTCGCGCCCGTCGCTGAGCCTTACTCTTGCCTCGCTGGCTCCCGCGATGACATGGTAGTTTGTCAGGATATGCCCGACCTCGTCCCATACAATTCCGGAGCCGGTACCGCGGGGAATGTTGTAGATATTTCTCGACCACGGGTCTATAACGGCCTGGCTGGTGGCTATATATACAACCGAATCTTTAGTCCTTTCAAAGAGCTCAATGGTCGCTTTTTCGTCTTCTGCAAGATCGCCTCTGGGTGTGACCGGGCGAGGCTGCGCCTGTTGCGCCAGGATGAACTCTCCGACCCACGGAAGCGCCTGCCAAAAGAGCATAAGCGCCATCAGGACAAATGTTACGGCAAAGAGTCGTTTGACAAATCTGTCTTCCATAGCATCCCCCTGCCTCTCTTTTTTGATACTCTGAACTCTGCGGCATCGGTTTTTTCATTATACCATTTCGGCTGCTGCTTTTAGACGAGGGGGTTCTATTTTTGAGTGATGCTCTCTATCGGACAGGTGCGAAAAGTGTTGAAACTTTGCTTTCCAATATTCGAATACCTCTCCGTATTCGCTGAAGAAAATTCTAGACGCTGTCACCGCCGCGAAAGGGATAAAGAGCAAAAAGAGCTGCGGTACCAAAAAGGCCGACGCAAAGAGGAACCACGACAGCAGTGCTCTATACTTGGGATTTTTCATATCCATCTCCTTGTAACAAGATGGCAGAATGATCGCATACGCGTTAGAAGGCGTCGTGTCCGGTTTGAAAATCGAGTCCGTTTTTGAGCATCTTTTCGAAAGCCTCTTTGACATCGGCCGGCGATACGACCGCAATATCCGGTATCCACGGTTTTAGAAGCGCAAGAGCCTCCTCCCTGCTCGAGACTTTCAGATATACCTGTGCATCAGAAGCCCCACTCTGTTCAACGATCGACTGTGTCGGACTGAGAGGCCTCCTTTTTAGATACTTTACAATGGAAGCTTTCGCCAGCAGGTGCAGTGAAAAGGGTTGTGCATTGGGATCGAACCAGGCATTCAGCGCCCACTCCAGCCGCTCTTTGAGCTTTGAGTCCGGAGTGAAGGTTTCATTTGCGACTTCAATCGCTCTGATTTCCGGAAGATAGAATTTCTTAACAATCTCTTCCTCTTTTGCAAGAAGATACCAGTAGCCATCGAAGTTTACTATACGGTATGGGTGAACTTTTCGGGGTTTTGAGCGGTAGATGAAACTGATCGTACTTGTAGAGACAATCGCATTTTCCAGAAGCTTGAAAAGCTCTGCGTGATTTGAGATATCGTCGAAGCTAACATATGAACTGACCGGAGTGTGTGTATCGTTTTTAAGTTTCGAAAGAAGTCGGCTGGAACGCTGTGCAAACTCACTTCCGATTCCGTTAGCTATGGTCTCCAGGATTTCGAGAGTCAGGCTGTTTTCAAGATCGTTGATCTTTTCAATCCTGAAACCATCCTGCATCCGCCATCTGCGCCCACACTTCTGTATGGGAAAGCGGATGAGGCGTTCGTTGAAGTCCCTCTGGATCGTCTTTGCGGATACGTTGAACTCTTCGGCAAGCTCTGTTACGCTCAGAGATTCTCCCCCATACAGGCGCTGTAAAATAGTGGTCAGTCGTGTAAGAATTTTGTCGTAGTCGTGCGATCTGTTCATACCTTATTCAAGCATCTTCCGTTCCACCGGACTCTTTTTGCAACAATTTTTTGCGATTTGACCGATATTGCTTTTTTCAGAAAGCAATTATGATAAAATATTACGCAAGCTAAAGTCTATTCAGGAAAACAATCAGATGAACAAAGAGATGATTTTTCTACTATTGGGGATGGGAGCGGGTGCAGTTATCGCTTTTGTCGGAGGTTATGTACTTGCTCGCAGCAAATCCGACAGAAAAGAGGCGATGTATCAGGTAGAGGTAGATGAACTGCTGCAGGCGAATGAAGAGATGGAGCAGGAGCTTCGTCCGCTGAAGAAAAAGTTCAAAGAGCTTGAAGCCACCCTGAACCAGGAGAATGTGGAAAAAGCGGCTCTGCTTGAGCGCATAAAACATGTAGGCGATGTCAGACGGGAGCTTGAGCACGAGAAGACACTCAACAAGCATCTGAATGAACGTATAGCGGAGCTGGAAGGTCTTGTGGCCAAACTCGAAGCCCAGATGGCCGCCGAAGCTGAAAATGTTGAAAAACAGCTCGAACTTATAATGGAGACAAAAAGAGAAATCATCAAAGAGGTGCAGGCTCTGGCAAAAGAGAGTCTGAAAAACAGAGCCTGATCTTCGAAATTCTCCTTTCATGAAATTAGAAAATTACCTGATTACACTATTTTAAAATTCGGATATCTCTACGCCCCGGGCATAGAGTGCCGTGTTGAACAAGGAGCCGCCGGTATGCAGATCCCGCTTTTATGGATATATCTTTTTGCAGCTTCGGCAGCCGGTGCCGCAGTTACAGCTTTGATCGCCTTTTTTCTGTACCGCTCTGCCCGCAAAAGGTATTTTGAGCAGATGGCAAGGATTCAGCAGGATGCACAATACAAGATCGAGGAGCTTGAAAAGAGTCTGGCCGAATCGAGGGGTGAAGCACAAGAGAGACAGGAGCGGCTCAATGCAGCCGGAATAGAAAATGCGGCCCTCAAAGAGAGGCTTCAGCGACTCTCGGTTTTGGAGTCTGAAAACCGAGTACTGGAAGAGGTGCTGGAGAGTGCCAGATCACACAATCTGGCGCTGGAGAAGGAGTTGAGTGAAACGGTGACGCGTTTGGAGAGTGAGCGAAAGCATGCTCAAAAGAGTATAGAAGAGCTCAAAGAGGCACGAGAGTCGATGCAAAAAGAGTTCAAAGTTCTGGCGGCACAGATTATGGAAGAGAACAGTCGGCGCTTCGGCATGGTTTCGAAAGAGGGTGTGGAACAGGTTCTAAAGCCCCTGCAGCAGCAGGTGAGCGAGTTTAAAAAACGTATTGAGCAGGTACATACCGAAGAGACAAAAGAGATGGCCGCACTGCTCAACGAGATTAAGATGCTCAAAGATCTGAACCGGAAAATAGGTGAGGATGCGGTCAATCTCACCAGAGCCCTGAAAGGAGAGAGCAAGCAGCAGGGTATCTGGGGGGAGATGGTGCTTGAGAGGGTTCTTGAAGCTTCCGGCCTGCGCGAGGGTGAAGAGTATGAGCGTG
>CAYZMY010000063.1:0-6978 GCA_964479605.1 uncultured Campylobacterales bacterium
TATGGGTTTTGGGATATAGGTTTTGGGTTTTGGGGTATGGTTTTTAGTTTTTTTGTTGGGGGTTGGTGTTGGGTAGTGGTGGATTTGATATCTCTTTGAAAGATGGGGCTTGGTTGATTGCCGATTCTCATTATGCCCACTACAATACTGCTCTTTATGACTTTCTTTCGTCGGTCGATCCGGCTGATCTTCCTCCTCAGTTGCTGCTTATGGGTGATATTTTCGATCTTCTTTTCGGAAATGCACAGAATTCGATTCAACCAAACAGAAAAATGGTCGATCTTTTAAAACAGATTGCCAGGCAATGCGAGGTGATCTATCTTGAGGGCAACCACGATTTCGGTCTTGGACCGCTTTTTGACGGGGCGGTTCGGGTTGTTCCGCGTTCACGTCAGCCGCTGTCGGCGGCGTGTGGAGGAAAGCTTATAGCTCTTCATCACGGTGATCTGCTCCAGGGAGTCGGTTACGAGATTTATACGGCGCTGATTCGAAACAGTTATATAGACCGTATTCTGAATCTTGCCGACAGTGCCTCAAACGGTGCTGTTATCGGATGGCTTGAGCGCTATAACCGGAATAAAAAGCCCTGCTACAAGATAGATGATTTTGAAAAGCGGATGCAGAGTCGTCTGGATATTTTGAAAAAAAGATACGACTTCGATATATGGATCGAGGGTCATTTTCATCAAAATATCCGTTTCGAGTACGATAATGTAAGCTATTTCAATCTTCCCGCTTTTGCCTGCGCTAAAACATATATTGTCACCCGCTTGATCGGAGACTCTGTAGAGTTTGAAGAGATAGCTGTGACCTAAAAGGCGCAATATGGGATCAAAAGGCGACATACTTCAAGTAGGTACCAATGAACTGGAACTGGTCGATTTTCGTATCTTGAAAGAGGAAAACGGCAAGGCTTACGAGGGTATTTACGGAATAAACGTCTCGAAAGTCAGAGAGATCATCAAATATCCGAAACTTACCGAACTTCCGGGTGTACCTGAATTTATAGAGGGAATTTTTGATCTGAGGGGTATCGTTATACCTGTAGTCGATCTTGCCAGATGGATGGGTATTGCGCCTCCGCAGAATCAGGAGATTCATCCGCGCGTAATCATCGCTGAATTCAACAATATTCTTATAGGTTTCGTCGTTCACGAAGCAAAGCGAATCCGCCGTATCAACTGGGCAGATATCGAACCGGCCTCTTTTACATCCGGACAGGGGGTTCTGGACAAGAGCAAGATTACAGGTGTTACAAGAATAGAGAACGATGAAGTCCTGCTGATTTTGGATCTTGAAAGTGTCGTGGAAGAGCTCGGCTTTTATCAGCCGGATGTCGAAGGTGAAGTTTCTATCGACAGATTCAGCGGCATGGCGATGGTGCTCGATGACAGTCTGACAGCCAGAAAAATAGTCAAAGATGCTCTGCAGAAGATGGGTTTTTCCGTTGTAGAGGCGAAAGACGGACAGGAAGCGCTTGAAAAGCTCAATGAGTTGTATGAGCACTACGGAGAGAAGTTGACCGATGAGCTGAAGATCATTGTATCGGATGTGGAGATGCCCAGAATGGACGGATTCCACTTTGCGGCCAAGGCGAAGGAAGATCCGCGTTTTGAAGAGGTTCCGATCGTCTTCAACTCCTCCATAAGCGACCATTTCAGCGAGGAGCGCGGCAAGGATGCAGGCGGTGAAGGCTATATGGTCAAGTTCGATGCAAATGTTTTTTACGCAGAAATCTCCAAAATTGTGCGTTCACATATCAAGACGGCTTCATAAAGGATTAGAGTATGGATGAATTTCAGGAAATATTGGAAGACTTTCTGGTAGAAGCATTCGAGATGATCGAGCAGCTCGACAACGATCTTATAGAGCTTGAAAACAGCCCGGACGATCTGGATCTGCTAAATCGCATCTTCCGCGTTGCACATACGATAAAGGGCTCCAGCTCATTTTTGAACTTCGATGTTCTGACCCATCTGACCCATCACATGGAAGATGTACTGAACAAAGCGAGAAAAGGCGAACTAAGCATCACTCCCGATGTTATGGATGTGGTTTTGGAGTCTACCGACAAGATGAAAGGGCTTTTGGAACACATAAGAGAGACAGGAAGCGATGAAGGGGCGATAGACGTAGCACCTACCGTCAAGCGTCTGGAAGCCATTTTGACAGGAGGAGAGGTTTCAGAGGAACCTTCAGCTCCGGCTGAAACACCGGAGCCCGAACCCGAGCCGGAAGCCGAGGAGAAAGATCTCTCCGAGATGAGCGAGGAGGAGGTCGATGCAGAAATTGAACGCCTTCTTGCACAGCGTCAGGAGGAGGATCGTCAGCGGAGGGAAGCAAAAAAGACGGCGGAAACCGCTGCCGGTATTCAGGAGAGTGAAGAGAAAGATCTCTCCGAAATGAGTGAAGAGGAGGTAGAAGCCGAAATAGAACGCCTTCTTGCGCAGCGTCAGGAAGAGGATCGTCAGCGCAGGGAGGCAAAAAAGGCTCAGCAGGAGAAAGAAGCTGCAGTATTGCCTGCAAAAGAGGAGAAGGCACCTGCATCCAAACCGCAGAAAAAAGCGGAATCCAAACCTGCGCCCAAAGAGCGGAAGACAACGGTGGAGCAGACAATCCGTGTAGATGTAAAACGTCTGGATGATCTGATGAATCTTATCGGAGAGCTTGTTCTCGGAAAAAACCGGCTTCTCAAAATCTATGACGATGTTGAGGAACGCTACGAGGGTGAACAGTTCCTCGAAGAGCTGAACCAGGTGGTCTCTTCAGTCTCTTTGGTTACAACCGATCTGCAGATTGCCGTGATGAAGACACGAATGCTGCCGATAGGCAAGGTCTTCAATAAATTCCCGAGAATGGTGCGCGACCTCTCAAGGGAGCTTCATAAAGAGATCGATCTTATTATCAGCGGTGAAGAGACCGAACTCGACAAATCGATTGTCGAGGAGATCGGCGATCCGCTTGTGCATATAATAAGAAACTCATGCGACCACGGGATCGAGCAGCCTCAGGAGAGGATTGAAAAAGGCAAGCCGGCCAAAGGGACCGTACAGCTCAAAGCCTACAACGAGGGCAACCATATCATTATCGAGATAGTCGACGACGGCAAGGGGCTTGATGCCGATATGCTGAAGATGAAGGCTATGGAGAAGGGGCTTATCAGCGAAAAAGAGGCTGACCAGATGAGCGACAAAGAGGCTTATATGCTCATCTTCAAACCCGGTTTTTCTACAGCTGCTCAGGTGACGAACGTTTCAGGCCGTGGAGTCGGTATGGATGTCGTAAGAAGCAATATAGAGAAGCTCAACGGCATCATAGAGATTGATTCGGAAGTAGGTGTGGGCACGACTCTAAAACTCAAAATTCCGTTGACCCTGGCGATTATCCAGTCACTGCTTGTAAGTGTTCAGGAGGAGTATTATGCGATTCCGCTGGCATCGGTATTGGAAACTGTAAGAATTACTCCGGACGAGATACAGAGTGTCGAAGGCAGAAGCGTTTTGAGGCTGCGTGATGAAGTGCTCTCTCTGGTACATCTTGCAGACCTGTTCGATGTGGAGAGGGTATTCAGCATGGGAGAGCACGCTTATGTGGTCATCATCGGCATAGCGGAGACAAAAATCGGCCTTATTGTCGACTCTCTCATAGGACAGGAAGAGGTTGTAATCAAATCTTTGGGAGAGTATCTCAAGGGGATAGAGGGCATAGCTGGAGCTACGATAAGAGGTGACGGAAGGGTCACGCTTATTGTGGATGTAGGTGCGCTTATGGATATGGCCAAAAATGTCAAGAGTTCTATGCAGAACCTGGAAGATACCGCTTCCAAGAGTGAGAAAAATTCACCGGCGGACTATAACATTCTGGTTGTAGACGACAGCAATACCGACAGAGCCATAATGAAAAAAGCTCTTGAACCGCTGGGTGTAAGCATTACGGAGGCTACAAACGGCGTTGAAGCTCTCAACCTTATGAAAGACGGCAGCAAGAGTTTCGATGCGGCACTGGTAGATATAGAGATGCCGCGCATGGACGGTTACACGCTGGCCGGAGAGATCAGGAAATTCAACAAGTTCAAGATGGTGCCGCTCATAGCAGTTACGAGCCGTACCAGCAGAAGCGACAGGATGCGCGGAGTTGAAGTTGGTATGACCGAATATATAACCAAACCTTACACTCCAGAGTATCTTATGAATGTTGTCGCAAGAAATATAAATCTCAATGTGGAGCAGACATCATGAGTAATCAGCTAGAGCAGGTTTTGAAAAAACAGCAGCAGCAACAGAAAGCACCGGAAGAGGGTGAGATAGAAAATGTTGTCCAGCTTGTCGGTTTTATGGTCGGCGATGAGGAGTTTGCGGTGCCGATTCTAGGTATTCAGGAGATTATAAAGCCCATAGAGTATACAAGAACACCGAAAACTCCGCCTTATGTACTCGGGGTTTTCAATCTTAGAGGAAGTGTTCTGCCGCTGATAGATCTGCGGATGAAGTTCGGTCTTTCGCGTTCCAAAGAGAATGAAGATACCCGCTATATGGTCATCAAACACAATGAAGAGGTTGCGGGATTCGTAATCGACCGCCTTACTCAGGCGACAAGGATCAAAGAGAGTGCTATCGACCCGGCCCCGGAGACGCTGAACGATGAGCAGAATATGATCTACGGTGTCGGTAAGCAGAAGGATAAACTTATCTCGATCCTCAATGTAAAAGCTCTATTGAAACGCGACTTCTGAAGCTGAGGCTTCAGCCAAGGAGTGTTTTGGCCAGGCTGAATCTGTTTGCGGTCATCAAGTGGATTTTCGGATGAATCTCTTTGACAGACTCGAAAATCTCGCGGCTTAGCGCCAGTCCTCTCTTCTCCTCCTCTTTCTCCCCTTTTTTATGCGCTTCGTACAACGTGTCTATCCACTCTTTCGGAACATGAATACCCGGAACGTGAGAAGCCAGAAACTGTGCCGTTCGCAGTCTTGTAATCGGGAAGAGTCCAAGAATAAGTACGCCGTTTTTGTTGCCGCTTTCTGCTTTGGCCTCTTCGAAAAGCTCCAGCAGCATCAAAGCGTTTTGCTCATCGAATACCGGTTGCGTGATTATGCCCAGCGCCCCGTGGTTCAGCTTTTTGGTGAATTTTTTAAGAAGTGTTTTGGGGTTTTTCGCAAAAGCGTTGCTTACGGCAAAAGGGTATATCGGCCGCGGTTTTATGCCGAATTCACGTCCGGCAAAGTCTATGCCGGCATTGAAACATTTGATGATATCCAGAAGCATTGAACTGTCGCTTTCAAAGACTCCTTTTGTCGCAGGCTGGTCGCTTATCTTTGCAGGATCTCCGGTGAGAGCCAGTATGGCGCGGACATCTATTTCGTTGGCTCCCAGCAGATCCGACTGCAGCGCTATTTTGTTACGGTCTCTCATGCTCATTGTCGCCAGTGCGGGCTTTTTGAAGCGGTTTTGCAGCTGCATAGCGGCGATAATGGAGTTGTATTTCAGTTTTGCCAGAGGGTTGTCGGTCGTGCTGAAGCCGTCGACACGCTCGGCCAGACCAAGTTTTTCTATCTTATCTATTACCGGTGTAAACGAGGCGTCATGTTTCGGCGTTGTTTCGAGCGTGATATAAGCTGCTTTGGGGTCTTGAAGTTTTTTTATAAGTTGTTCAAACATTTTATTCCGTTATCTGCCTGTTATTTTGATTAGGATATTATATCACTTGTTTTAGCCGGCAGCTATTTACGGTACTGCTCTTACGGCATTTAAGGAGATGAAATTTTATGAAACTTGCGGTATTCGATTTCGATTCCACACTCATGGACGGCGAGACGATCGACTTTCTTGCCGAGCCCCTGGGGCTGAAGGAGAAAGTGGCGGTAATAACGGAGCGGGCCATGCGCGGCGAGCTCGATTTTTTCGAAAGCCTCACGACGAGGGTTCAGCTTTTGGAGGGCCTCGAGACAAAAACAGTGGACTCCATTTGCCGAAATCTTCCGTTTATGCCCGGTGCGAAAGAGACGATAGAAGAGCTTAAAAAGAGGGGCTACAGGGTCGTCGTTTTCAGCGGCGGTTTCAGAAACGCCACCTCGCACGCCAGGGAGGTTTTGGGATTCGATGCCGATTTCTCCAACGTTCTGCACTCAAGAGACGGCCGTCTTACGGGACTTGTGGGTGGAGATATGATGTTCGACTTCTCCAAAGGGGATATGCTCGTGAGGCTTCAGCGGCTTCTTGGGGTCGGTCCCGAAAATACGCTCGCTGTAGGCGACGGAGCCAACGACCGCAGCATGTTCGAGCATGCGAAGACAAAAATAGCCTTTTGCGCGAAAGAGATTTTGAAAAAAGAGGCGAATGTCGTAATAGATGAAAAAGATCTCACCCAGATACTGATGCATGTCTCTTAGTCTCTCTTCGGTTTTCGATTCTGTAAAGCGGTATAAAAGGGAGCTCGTAGCCGGCAATCTGGTGGCACTTCTTGCGGCGCTCGTAAGCGTGCCGACGCCGCTTCTGATACCGATACTTGTAGATGAGGTTCTGCTGAAAAAGAGCCATACTATAACCGGGTGGATAGATGCACATATTATGCCGATGCACACTCTCGGCTACGTTTTGACGATTCTTTTGGCCACCGTGGTTTTGCGCATCGCCTATACGGGGCTGAGCATCGTGCAGACCAAGATATTTATGCAGATATCCAAAGATGTAACATACCGAATCCGCACCGATGCACTGGAACACCTGAAGCGCATATCGATGAAGGCGTATGAGACTTCACGCTCCGGCGCTATAGCGTCCAAGCTCGTTACCGATGTAGAGACGGTGGATACATTTATCGCATCGACCGTCAGCAGGCTGATCATCTCCGTTTTGTCGCTTGTCGGAATTGCGGGTGTGCTGCTCTGGATTCACTGGGGGCTTGCCCTTTTTATCATAGTTTTGAATCCGCTGGTCATCACATTCACCACGAAACTTGCCCGAAAGGTTTCGAAACTCAAAA
>CAYZMY010000064.1:0-6931 GCA_964479605.1 uncultured Campylobacterales bacterium
AGTTTACGCCTCTCTTCAACTTCACGCTTCAAGATTGTGCGGCGATCTCGATAATAGGAGGTGCCGACGGGCCTACCTCGATATTCATAGCCACGAAACTGGCACCAGATCTGCTCGGTGCGATAGCGGTGGCGGCCTACTCTTACATGGCACTCGTTCCTGTCATACAGCCTCCCATTATGAAGGCTTTGACAAGCAAAGAAGAGCGGGTAATCGTCATGAAGCAGCAGCGCAAGGTTCACAGACTCGAAAAACTGTTCCTTCCGCTCATAGTTTTAGGGCTAAGCATCCTGCTGCTGCCTGAGTCCACTCCTCTAATCGGTGCATTCGCATTCGGTAACTTCGCAAAAGAGTCGGGAGTCGTAGACCGCCTTAGCGATACTATGCAAAATGCACTTATAAACATCGTCACCATTCTTCTCGGGCTTGGAGTCGGCTCCAAACTGGCGGCTGAGAAGTTCCTGGTAGGCGATACGCTCGGCATTCTGATTCTGGGTCTTGTAGCGTTTGCCGTCGGTACGGCGGCGGGAGTTCTGATGGCAAAACTGATGAACAGGCTCTCTTCCGAACCGATCAATCCGCTCATAGGTGCCGCCGGAGTCTCTGCTGTCCCTATGGCTGCAAGGGTCGTAAACAAGGTGGGAATGGACGAAAAACCGGGAAATATTCTACTTATGCACGCAATGGGTCCCAACGTGGCCGGTGTTATCGGCTCTGCAGTCGCTGCAGGTGTTCTGATCTCTATATTTAACTGATTATGTAAGAGCGCCTTCGAGGCGCTCTTTTTAGAAGGAGCAGGGCGATGGGTGCACCCTCCATATACAGGACTGTTGTAGTATTGGCAGCACTTGTCATCTTCATTGCAGGAATAAAAGCGGCTGCCCCTTTGATCGTCCCTTTCATGCTCTCTGTCTTTATAGCGCTTCTGCTTTCGCCGCCACTGCACCTCCTTATAAAAAAGGGTGTTCCCAAGCCTGTGGCTTTCATTGTTATCATAGTTTTCATGCTTGCACTCTTCATCTCGCTTACAGGTTTGATAAGTACCCATATCGCCGATCTTTTCGCGAAATCAGAGACCTGGCAGCAGGCGATGATGCAGAATCTGCAAAAGTGGCTCGTTCAGCTCCATGATTGGGGCATCACTATAGACAAAGAGGCCTTTTTCGAGTTCCTTCAACCACAGAAAGTCTTTTCTTTTACGCTATCGCTGTTGAAAAACAGTACCGCTATCCTTTCCAATTCGTTTCTGATCTTCTTTACGGTTCTTTTTATGCTGATAGAGTCTTTTCATATAAAGGATAAAATTGCATATATCGAAAAGAGCGGTACCTCAGGGTTCGCCGAGAGAATAGATGCATTTACCGAGAGGTTGAACCACTACTTCACTCTAAAAGCTGTTACAAGTGCATTGACGGGGATCTGGATCATAGCCGTTCTCTACTGGTTCGATATTCCATATCCGATTTTATGGGGAGTGGGCGGCTTCGTTTTGAACTTCATTCCGGTAATAGGCTCGATAATAGCGGCAGTGCCCCCCGTTTTGATAGCGCTTGCTACGCACGGCTTTGCGGATGCTATCTGGGTAGCCGGCTGGTTTCTTGTCATAAATACTGTAATCGGAAATCTTCTCGAGCCGAAACTTATGGGAAAAGGTTTGGAGCTATCCGAACTGGTCGTATTTTTGTCACTAGTTTTTTGGGGATGGGTTTTCGGAAAAGTGGGTATGCTTCTGGCGGTACCGCTTACGATGATCGTAAAGTTCGCCCTGGAGACTTCCGAATCTACGAAGTGGATCGGTGTACTTCTCTCCGACAGCGTCAAAAAGAGGTAGTGCAGAAGCGCTATTTGAATTTTTTACCAAGTTTGTCCGGTCTGCCGAAAAGTAATCCCATCTTGAACATGACCCTGGCCGAGGGGCTGAAGTTGTTACTCTCTCTAAGCATGCCTCCGCCGTCTATCTGGTAATAAGCCCAGTTTCGATAGTAGTAGTGTCTGAACGATACTCCGCCATAGTAATAACCGAGTTTGAAAACAGAGTTGGTATCACCGCTGCTGTAGGCGGAGAGGAAGTAGCTGAGACCCTTTTTGGCAGTGATGAACTGCTCCAGGGCAAAAGTGTTTACAATCTCGTTTCTGTAATCTTCATGCTCGATAAAACGGTATATATTTTGGAATGAGAAGCGCAGTTTCTCGCCGATTATCTTTACAAGAGCGACTTCGGCGGAGTTGTCCAGCCTGTAATCTGCAAAATAGCGTGCTTTATTACGCAAAATAAGCTCCCATTGCCTGGAAAAATAGAAAGACCGGCTAAGATACAATGAGATATACGGGTCGGGTGTAAAGCTTCTGAAACGGATACCGCCCCCGTATCCTAGACGGGTATATTTGGACTCTTGCTGGCGGTACTGAAGACCAAAAAGGTAATCGTTGTTTGCAACTGTATCTTCGGGAGATGTACTTTTGGGAAGATCGACGGACGATGTCTTTTTGAAATCTTCGAGTAGCAGATTCAGTTTTTTCTGCGTTCTTGGAAGATGCAGCCTCAATGATATGTTGTATCTGTATTGGGGTGATCGATATGTCTCCGCATATGTGTCGAATGAGGTGTCGAGGTATGTAACGCTTTTTGCAGAAACCTCTTCGCTGCTGCCTGAAAAAAAGATATCTATGCGGTTGGATGTCTGATATATCCACTCGCTGATAGTATCATGAACGTTCTCTAAGCCTTCGGAATCGTTGATATCTTCCGATGCGGCCAAACAGGTGCACGAGAGCAGTAATATAGAAGTGAAAAAAAGTTTAAACATAAATCTCCCGAATTCAGAAGAGGAGTATAACCACTCTTTTGTTTCCAACCGCGACAGTGCGGTAGATTTTATTATACTCAATTTGTCGATATCTGCAATCGATCTACGAAGATCGGAGTATGTTTGATGGAGAGAAAGAGTGGAGGGAAAAGCGTCTTTGCATCTGCAGCCATTTCCCCAAAGAGGTTGTGAACCGGAGGTGAACCCTCTGCGGAGCTTGGGAATATAATGCCGATAAAGTTGATTTTATAATGTGTGAGTGGTGCGGACGAGAGGACTTGAACCTCCACGGGCTAATGCCCACTAGAACCTGAATCTAGCGCGTCTACCAATTCCGCCACGTCCGCGTGAGCGGGAATGAAAGTATACAAAAGCATACTTAAATAATAGTTTAAATACAATATTACCCATATGAATCCGAAAGGGAGAGTTATGGTTGTAGTTAGAAGCTGTGACGACGATTTTGCGCAGAAATTTGAGGATCTGCTTGGCCGCGGGGCGATGGACATAGAGCATGTTTCGTCTATTGTAGGCGGTATAATAAAAGAGATCAGAGGTGAAGGTGATGAGGCGCTCATAAGGCATATAGAGAGGTTCGACGGCTGGAAGCCCTCCGCAGGAGCCGACCTTCAGGTGGATACGGCCGATATGAAAAAAGCGTATGAAGAGCTGGATGCAGATTTGAAGAGCGCACTTCACCTGGCGTATGACCGTATAAAAGAGTATCATGAAAAGCAGATGCCCAAAAGCTGGATAGATTTCGACAGTGTCGGAAACATACTTGGGCAGAAAGTTACACCGGTAGACAGGGCGGGGCTCTATATTCCGGGCGGAAAAGCGGCATATCCGAGCTCCCTGTTGATGAATGCGATACCCGCTATCGTCGCAGGTGTAGAAGAGGTAGTCGTAACTACGCCTGCTCCCGAAAACCGTATAAACCATCTTCTGCTCGCGGCGGCACATCTTTGCGGTATACAAAAGATGTTCAAAGTCGGCGGAGCGAGCGCGATAGCGGCAATGGCCTACGGCACACAAAGCGTACCGAAAGTGGATGTGATAACTGGCCCGGGAAATATTTTTGTCGCCACAGCAAAAAAGATGGTCTACGGGGATGTGAATATAGATATGATCGCAGGTCCTAGCGAGATAGGTATTCTTGCGGACGAGACTGCTATTCCCGAATATCTGGCGATCGATCTTCTCTCACAGGCGGAGCATGACGAAATGGCCAGCTCTATACTCATAACCCCTTCCGAAGAGCTTGCGAAAGCTGTACGTGAGACTCTGTATATCGAGCTCGGCAAGCTTGAGCGTGAGTTGATCGCGCGCAAATCTATAGAGGAGAGAGGCGCCATCATTGTAACGCAGAGTATGGAGGAGGCGGTAGAGCTTATGAACCGCATCGCGCCCGAGCACCTGGAGGTGGTTACGGCAAATCCTTTCGAGCTGCTTCCAAAGATCAAACATGCCGGCGCCATTTTCCTGGGGCCGTTTACACCGGAGCCGATCGGCGACTATATGGCCGGACCGAATCATACACTTCCAACAGGCGGGACGGCAAAGTTTTACTCGCCTCTAAGCACCGAAAACTTCATAAAAAAATCGTCTATTATATCGATGAGCGAAGAGGGGATCAATGCTATAGGAAAAGAGTGTGCGCTGCTCGCGAAAACGGAGGGGCTCACTGCTCACGAAAAATCTGTCCGTGTCAGACTCAAGTAGGAGTTTGCGGACGATTCAATTTAACGCTTGAAGCAGAATCGAGAGGCATGAAATGAGGCAGTGGAGTTTCAACTTTAAAAGCATGAGTGAGTGGGCGGAGTTTGTAAAAACAAACGAGCTCGCCGATAAAGAGCCGCTGCTTGTACAGGTAAGCTGCATGACGGACGATAAGGGTCTGAACAATTTAAGGGATAGCGTAAAAGAGTATCTTCCCGATGCGGTGGTAGTCGGTGTATCCAGTGTAACGCAGCTTTACGGGGGTGAGTTGATAAAAGACTCTGTAATTCTCTCGATCACACACTTTGAAAAGAGCGAGATTTCACTCTTCGAAAGAGACGTGGATCGATTTTCAGAAGGCGACTACGACCTCTTGGCAAGCTCACTGGCCTCCCGGACTAAAGAGGATACCAAGGGTATACTCCTTTTTACAAATGCCGTAAAGTTCGATATAGAGCAGTTTATAAAGAGCTGTAACAGGTATATAGCCCATATCCCGATCTTTGGAGGGATAGCCTCCGATAACAAACCGTACGAGAACTTTTTGGTCTTTTCCCACAACAGAGTCTTCAAAAAAGAGGGCATCGTAGCCGTTTTGATGCACGGCGAATCTTTGCAGATAAACTGCAGCTACTATTTCGACTGGGTTCCGATAGGGAAGGAGTTTAACGTTACAAAGGCGGAGGGAAGATACCTATACGAGCTCGACGGTATGGAGATAAAGGAGATATACACCAAATACTTCGGACCTATGTGCGATAACAAATTCCATAAAGTCACCATGGCCCATCCTCTTATTCGAAAATCGGCGGATTTCGGTCCGGTTGCAAGGGCTCTTTTGAAGCTTGATGAGGATAGAGGCCTCTTTACCGGCGAGTTCGAAACCGGAGATAGAGTTCAGATAGGGTTCGGGCACTACAAACGGATGATAAGCCGATACGAGAGCATGCCGGAAGTCTACAGGGATCTGCCCGCAAAGGCGGCATGGTACTACATCTGCGTCTCATATGAAAACGGATATATGGATATTCTGAGACGTTCGGCGGAGCTTTTCCAAAATCCCGGCGACATCTTCGGAACGATCACATTCGGAGAGTTCACTCATAAAAACGGCAGGAATCTATACCACAACTTCACATTGACGAGAGTCGCTCTGACCGAAAGCGAAGGTGCGAGGCTGAAGCTTAAAAGGCTGGAGCCCGAGCTCGACAGCAAAGACGAGCTTCTTTCGACCCTCTCTACACTCGTTACCTCGAGTACCTACGAGATAGTCGAGCTCAACCGGCATCTCGAAATAGAGGTGGAGAAGAGGACAAAGGAGCTTGCGGAACTGAATGCTTCGCTGGAGCGGCGTATAGCCCTGGAGGTAAAAAAGAACAGGGAGAAGGACAAGCTGCTCTATCATCAGTCCAAACTGGCTTCGATGGGAGAGATGATAAACAATATAGCTCACCAGTGGCGCCAGCCTCTGAATATAATCGCTCTGGTTATGCAGGATCTGTCGCTTAAGGCACGAGTGGGAGATCTCTCCAAAGAGGCGATAATACATGCTGAAAAAAAGATACACGACACCCTGAAATATCTATCGGATACCATCGATGATTTCAGAAAATATGCATCGAGTGGAAACGATTATGAGCATCCGGGGGCATTTGAAGTATGCAGAACTATCAGGGATACCGTACGACTTGTCTCCGTAGTGCTGGAAGATGAGAAAATCAAGCTAAGGCTCATGCTTCCTGAACAGGAGGCGATAGTAAAAGGGAGCGCGAACGATCTGAAACAGGTTCTTTTGAATCTCATATACAATGCGGTAGACGCTCTAAAAGAGGCGAAACCGCAAGAACCTCTAATTAAACTTGAGGTCAAATATAACGAGAGTGTAAATATCAGTGTAAGGGACAACGGGGGAGGAATTGATAAGAGAATCATTCACAAAATTTTCGAACCCTACTTCACGACAAAGTATCAGGCGCGCGGAACCGGACTGGGGCTCTATATGTCGAAAATGATTGTTGAAAAGAGACTGCACGGAAGAATAAGCGCCCGCAACACAAGTTGCGGGGCTTCTTTTTGGATCGAGCTTCCCATACTTAGGGCTTGATGTCGTAAAATGCCTTCAGTGCCCTGATGATCATCGCGTTTTTCGAGATCCTCTCCACTTTGGCATCTGCATGTACTCTGTCGTAGAGATCCATTGGCAGAGTGATGGAGAATGTCTTTGTTTCTATCTTTTTTCGTTTTGCGATGGTCTTGTTTATATTTTTCAGAAGATCTATGATTTTATTGGAATCGATAGGCTTCTGGATAAAGCTGTCGACACCGATTTTGATGGCTTCGGAAATCTTATTCATATCATTGCTTGCCGAGATGATTACAATGATCTGATCCGGTTTGATTTCGCG
>CAYZMY010000065.1:0-6907 GCA_964479605.1 uncultured Campylobacterales bacterium
GCGCGGTTCCTATCATGGGAGATATAGCAACGGCCATCCTGCCGGACAGATCCCCGCTTACATCGATTGTAACGATCGACATGGGAGCTATTACATTGGATATATCCGTAACCTCTTCACGGTTTTTGAATGTAACTTCCGGGCGCTGTCCGGTAAGTCCTTCGATAGTGGCGGCCGTTTCACTGGCCAGCAGCTCTATCCAGTCAGCCATTGACGACCTCCTCGTTGAGTGTATTTGCCAGTTTGGTCCGTCTTTCGTTCTCTATCTGCTGCAAGATCTCTTTTACCTCATCTTTCTCGTCCACTATCAGTTCAACAACTTCCAGTGATTTTCTAAAGCGCCTTAGGCCTATTTTGCCTATGAAACGGTCCTTTCCGTCGGCATTGATGACCGCTGTATCGTCAGCGGGCCTATCCAGCCTGAGTATATCTCCGTTTTTCAAAGAGAGCAGTTCGCCGAGTGTAAGCTCAGCCTCCCCCAGATAGGCACTCACATTTACACGTGCACCGCCTACCAGCGCTTTCAGCTCTTTGTTGCGGCTCTTTTTCGCACTCGTTTCAGTAAGCATAAAGTCGCGGCTGCCGAGTTTGTTCAAAATGGACTCCAGTGTGATCACAGGGTAGCAGATATTCATCATCCCGCTGGAGTGGCCGATGACGATCTCCATAACGACCATCACAACAATCTCGTTCTGCGCCACGATCTGGATGACATTTGGGCTGGACTCTTTCGACTCGACATTCGGATAGAGCTCTATTACAGGACCCCAGGCCTCTTTAAGGGTCCCCATGATTATCCTTAGAATCGAGTCCATCAGATTGAGTTCTATATCGGTAAACTCCCTCGTAGTTTCATACGGCTCACCGGCGCCTCCCAAGAGCCGGTCAACCATAGGAAAAGCGATAGAGGGGTTGATCTCCAAAATACCGCTGCCGTCAAGCGGTTTCATCGAAAATACGTTGAAACTGGTGGGGCTGGGAAGACTCATAAGAAATTCACCGTAGGTCATCTGGTCTACAGAGTGAAGCTGTATCTCTACAATAGATCTCATAACGGAAGATATCTGCGATGCCAGTGAGCGTGCCATCTTGTCGTGTATGCCCCTGAAAGCCCTGAGCTGCTCTTTGCTTACACGGTTGGGCCGCTTGAAATCGTAAAGCGTGATCTGGCGCTGGTCGAAAACCTCCTCTTCACTCTCGAGAGCTTCAGGGGTTCCTTCATCCTCAACCGCCTCGAGCAGCGCATCGATCTCTTCCTGGCTCAGTATGTCTGCCATCGTCTCATCCTATGCTGTCTCTAACTTTTGTAATCACCCTCTTGTGAACCTGCGATATTCTCGACGGGGTTATATCCAGAATCTCCGAAATCTCTTTGTATGTAAGTTCTTCGAAGTAGTACATCTGGATAATCATCTGGTCACGCTCCGACATCGTTTTGAGAACATCCATAATCTTCTCTATAAGCTCCTCCTGCTCGATAGTCGAAAAGGCATCCCTCTCGTTGCTCTCGAGCTGGTCGTGCAGCGGCATAACATTATATATCGCCGCAACACGACGGGCATCTTTTATTTTCTGCTCATCCTCTTGAAGTATATCGGCAATATATGAGTTTTCCGGTTCCACCCCGTACTCGTCCATATATTGGGATATTATCTCGTCTATCTGCTTTATGAGCTTTCTATTGGCCCGGCTCACGATATCCAAAGAGCGCAGGTAGTCGAGCATGGAGCCGTATACCCTGCTTTTCGCATATCCCCAGAACGAATCGTTCTGCTCCTTGTCGTACCGTCTTGCCAGTTTTATCAGCTCTTCAGCACCTATGCTGACCAGATCGTCAAACTCTACAGACCTGGGCAGACGCTCTTTGAGTCTGTATGCCATCGCTTTGACCGCCGGCAGATATTTTACCGCCAACTCATCCTGATAATGGCGAATATGCGCATCGTATCCTTCAACCATCACCTCTCCCCATCCTTTTTCACACCTTGCACCGATGTTTCATCTTTTGAGATATATGCATAGTTAGCATCCAACTCTTTCTCCCGCTGCAGCAACTGGTTGTAGAAGTAGTCGAGCCTTCTGTCGTACTCCTCTTTTTCAAAATGTACCTTCCCAAACTCCATAAAGCGGACAAACAGAGCCACGCTTATATGGGCAAGAAGATAGAAAAAGAGTGTTACGGACAAAACGACCGACAATACTCCCACCGGGCCGTCTGTTCCCATAAATGCAGTCAGCAGCCCTATAAAAAAACCGCTGACCACCCAAAAAGCGACAAAGTTGCTCTCGCGCATTCATATCCTTCTAAAACTGGCCCAGCAGCTTTTTGAAAAAGGTGCCGATTCCGCCCTCTCTGCCTCTATCAAGCATTTTGTGTTCCTTTTTGTCTGCAAGAGCCATCGCTATTGTCTCTATATCAACAGCCGGGGCTATATTGGCAAGCTCTTTACATACAAGGACCCTCTGCTTTACACTCCTTGAAACATGCGCATCAGAACGGACCGAACCCAGCATCCTTAGCTGCAGATCACCGCCTATATTGCCTGAAGCCACCTTTTGTATCGTGTCGAATATCTTCGTTCCCTCTTTTTGGCTGCGAACCTGGTTTACCACCATAAAAAGGTCGCTTTTTATTTTACTTATCACCTTCACCATCGCATAGGCATCCGTAATGGCCGCAGGATCGGGAACCGTCACCACTACCACGTCATCAGCCGCTCGCAGGAACATCTGAATCGTATCTCCGATACCCGCACCCGTGTCTATAATAAGAAAATCGAGGCCTTCGAGCATCTGCGACTCGTCGATAAACCTGCTTACTATCGTGGCATCCGAAAATTTCAGTATCTCGTCGCCGCTCTCTCCGGGAATAAGAAAGAGATTCTCTTCGAGCGGCACCACAATGTCTTCAAAACGCGCTTCTCCTTTGAGAACATGAAGAATATTTCTCTCCGTGCGCACATTGAACATAACATCCAGATTCGCCAGCCCGATATCCGCATCCATCAGTCCGACCTTGAAACCGCGAGATGCGAGAACATATGAGATATTGGCGCTGAGCGTACTCTTGCCGACACCTCCCTTACCGCTTGTGATAGCTATGACCCTTGTTGCGCCGCCGCCGTTATGGTGGGCGTCCATAAGAGCTTCGAGCTTGCTTGCCTGCGTACTCATCGGCTCTCCCTGCCGGCCTTGGCTTCCATCAGGCACTCTACCAGATAGTCGCTGTCCGCACACATCAGATCGTCAGGAACCTCCTGGCCAGTAGAGAGATAACTGACAGGTTTTTCAGTCTCGTATACAAGCGAAAATATGTTGCCGAATCCTCTGGTTTCATCCAGTTTGGTGAATATGAGCGTATCTATGCCGAGTATAGAAAAGTTGTTATAGATCGCCCGAAGATCTTCGAGCTTGGTCGGCGCACCCATAACCAGACTCACATCTATTCCGATATCGGTATGGGTAGAGAGAAACTGCTGCAGCTTCTCTATCTTCTGCTTGTCATACTGGCTGCTTCCAACGGTGTCTATAAGGATAATATCCATATGCTGAAGCGTCTGGAGGGCAGTCAGAAACTCCGGCGGGTCTACAACGGCTTCTATGCCTATTCGCATCATTTTCGCATACTGCATGAGCTGCTCTACCGCACCTATGCGGTATGTATCGAGTGTTATTATGCCGACTTTATACTTCTTCTCCATCATGTAGGCATACCTGGCGGCCAGCTTTGCAAGGGTGGTTGTCTTCCCTACCCCGGTAGGTCCTACGAGCATCAGAATTCTCTTCTGCGGAGGCGAGAATTCACGTTCTATTCTGACCGGAACCATCTTGCGCAGCAGTGTTTTGAAGTAGCGGCGTACCGTCTTTGTCGATGAGCGCATCTGCAGAGGCATATGCTCAAGTGTAAGACGCATAATCTCGTCCAGATGCACGGAATCCATCCCGCTGTTTTTCGCGATTCGGTATATCTCGGCGAACTCCGGCGGGATCATTCCCGGCTGCAGAGGCTTTTTCTCCTCCCAGACCATATTCTGTATAAGCTTGATCTTGTCGGAGAGTTTTAGAAGCTCGCCTTTTATATCTTTGAGCTCTTCCATCTCAATCCGTTTGTCCGGAGCGAAGTCATCCTCCTCTTCCACCTCAATTTTCACCTTCGGTCGTCGGGGCGAAGCGGAAGAAGATACGTTTGCAATCTGAGAAATCTCCCTGGCCGCTTTTGAAATGTTCACCAGTACATCTTCGGAATCGTCGAGCTGCTCACTCTTTCTGCGGCCTGCATGTTCCGTAGTCTCTTTGGCCGATGCGGTCTCTCTTTTTTTTCTCTTCTTTGCGGGAGGTGTATCTTCTATGGCCACGACGACTTCATAAAGAGCCGGCTGGCTGAGACTCTTTTTTCTTATCTGCTTGGTACTGACAACCAGGGCATCCTCACCGCACTGCTGCTGCGCCGCTTTAAGCGCCTGTGCCGGTGTCGGTGCCGTAAAAGTCATCAATTTCATCCAAACTCCTCCTCTATTATCTGCATAACGGCCCAAAAACGCCGGATCGCATATACCGCAACGGTATCATCACACTCTCCCGCTCCGCGTAATGCGGGTGCGGAAGAGTAAGCCGCCGGCTCTTTAATTGCAGATTGTCAAAAAATATTATATCCAAATCGAGAGTCCTCGGGGCGTTGGGAAAACTCCTTTTACGGCCGAAACGCTTCTCGACCCAGAGCAGATAGCGCAAGAGCGCATGCGGGCCCAGCTCTGTTTCAACAAGGATTACGGAATTGATAAAATCCGGCTGGTCAGCAAAACCGAAGGGGGGATTTTTCAGCAGTATGGAGGTTGCAAGCGGCCTAAGAAACCTTGATACTCTGAAATAACGCAATACCCTCTCGAACCGATTCTCAACCTCGCCTATATTGCCTCCTATGCCTATCAATGCACGATGCGGCATACCCAAAGGACGAAAGCGCTTCGGAAAACTGCGGCCGCAAAAGACTCTATAGCCCTTTTTCGGCTCCGCCGTCACAGAATCTCCGCCCTTCCGTTCGAGATCACCACCATATCTTCAATACGTATGCCGAACTCTCCGGGAACGTATATGCCCGGCTCTATCGTAAAGACCATGCCCTCTTCCACAACGGTAGAACTGCGTGCCGAGATGTACGGCATCTCGTGTATGTCGAGCCCGACGCCGTGGCCGGTGGAGTGAACGAAGTACTCTCCCATTCCGCCTCTCTCTATCACTTCCCTCGCCAGTCGGTCTATCTGGGCCCCCGTCATTCCCGATCTGGCACTCTCAATAGCCCTGTCATGGGCGCTGCGCACAAGATCGTAGGCTCTTTGAATTTTGGCGGAAGTGAAACGCTGCTCATCTTCAAAGCCGAAACCCTCCGATACAAAGACGGTCCTTGTCCTGTCGGAGCAGTATCTTTTGTACTTCAATCCGGCATCCACAAGCAGAAGATCACCCTCTTTGAGCACAACATCCGTAGGGAGTGCATGCGGTTTCGCGGCATTGGCACCTATCGCGACTATAGGGTCGAAACTGAGTTCAAACTCACCATAGTCGCTCATCGCCGCTTTGGCTTCGAAATGAAGCCTCTTCTCACGCCTGTCGAGACCGGAAAGATTGAGATATTTTGCAAAAGTATCGAACCCTTCGCGTCCGAGCTCTGCGGCTCTTTTAAGCAGAGATATCTCATCTTCTCTTTTGATTATTCGTTTCAGGTGTGAAAAATCCGGTTTAGGTACGAAACGTACATGGGTCAGTTTGGCACTAAGCCGGTTTAGCGCATAAACACTCCACTCCTTCGGGTCGTAAACGACCCTCATTGCGGCGGAGGTTCTTAAAAGCGAACGCAAAGCACCGAAAAGATCCGAAGCCTCCACAACCTCCGCCCCTTTTACCGCCTCCCTTGCCTCCAGAGTGTAGCGGCTGTCGGTTATCAGCCACTTCTCTCTCCCGAGGCTGACGAAAATCGCATTGTCGCTGCTGTAGCCGCACTCGTAATAGATGGCATTTTCGTCACGGAGTATATAGTTCATACGACTATGCCTGCTGCTGATCCTGCTGTTGCTGCTGCATCTCTTTCATCGCTTTTATCTCGTTTAGAATCTGCAGCATTGCGACCATCGCCAAATGGTAGCTGAACGGCCCGAAACCTGCTATCTGGCCGGCACACACAGGTGCTATGAGACTCTTTTGGCGAAACTCTTCACGTGCATATACATTTGAAATATGCACCTCGATGGCAGGCAGGGAAACCGCCGCTATAGCATCCCTGATCGCTATGGAGGTGTGAGTATAGGCGGCAGGATTGATAATGATACCGTCGGCATCACCGAGGCACTCCTGAATCTTGTCTACCAGCTCTCCTTCGAGATTACTCTGAAAAAATTCGATCTCTACACCGTTTTGCTGTGCGAACCCTCTCATCTGCTCATGAATCTGCTCCAGTTTCATCGGTCCGTAGACATTCTGCTCTCTAAGACCCAGCATATTGAGATTCGGCCCCTGGATTACCGCTATTTTCATACTCATCCTTTGTTTTTGAAGATTTTAGCTATTATCTGATCTTACGCAAATTCCAGGCAGAGCCTGTAATTTGGCAGGGCCTGACCGGCCCTACAACCCCCTGAAGCTTCGAAATCAGAGATTTCGAGATGATTTTACGCTTTCTGCGTAAACCACTCATGTTACACAAATTCCAGGCAGAGCCTGTAATTTGGCAGGGCCTGGCCGGCCCTACAACCCCCTGAAGCTTCGAAATCAGAGATTTCGAGATGATTTTACGCTTTCTGCGTAAACCACTCATGTTACACAAATTCCAGGCAGAGCCTGTAATTTGGCAGGGCCTGGCCGGCCCTACAACCCCCTGAAGCTTCGAAATCAGAGATTTCGAGATGATTTTACG
>CAYZMY010000066.1:0-6851 GCA_964479605.1 uncultured Campylobacterales bacterium
AAGCTTCGAAATCTCAGATTTCGAGATGATTTTACGCTTTTCGCGTAAAATCAGATTATAACCAATATCACCGTTTATCCCCTGCCGCAGGCGGTCTTGTAGTCACAGTAGCGGCAGGCAGATTCGTCGTCCGTCTTTTCAAACCTGATTTTCTGCATAACCGCAAGCTCATTGAGGAGCTTTTTTAGCCTCTCTCGGCGCTCCGATGTATCTACCGCTATTTCGACACCGTTATAGAGATCCCAATAGAGTGTCTCCAGCCTCTTCCCGGGATATACCGACTCCGCCCACAGACGGTAAAAAAGAAGCTGGAAATCGTTTTCATCCTTTACCGTTTTATCGACACTCTTCGAAGTTTTATAGTCGATTGCCCGCACCGTCTCTTTCGATATATCAACTCTGTCTATCTTCGCACTCAGGGTAAAGCTTTCGAATCCGACTTCGCACCAATCCTCTATTATCGGCTGACGCATTGACGACAGGTTTTCGAAATCGAGTTCGCAAAATCTCTTCAGGCGCTCCTCCCACTCCACAGAAATCTCGAGACGCTGCATAGCTTTGGGGCTGTTTTTGTAAAGTAGGTCGATTACAAACGAAAAGTACTCCTCTTTCGATGCAATCTGCACTTTCGATTTGGCCGCAGCTTCGAGCGCAGCGTGAATCAACGAGCCCATATTCTGCTCCTCTTCCCGCTCCAAGGCTCTGATACCGAGAATATATTTGTAGTAAAAGCGTCTGGGGCAGGTCAGGAAATCTTTCAGCTTGGTGGGTGTGAGCCGGCGGTTTTCCATAAACGGATTGGGGGCTTCTATCTCCTCTTCATAGAGTATAGGCGCATCGCTGTGAGGAGCTATTATCGGCCTGTAGAGGGCATCGGAAAGCGCCGGCTCGCCGAGTTTCAGCTCTTTTAGAAAGCGGCTCGGCAGAGTCTCTTCATTTTTTACGCAGCATACTGCCGCTCTTTCGCTGCGAAGCATAAGAAGGTAGTAGTAGTTTTTCTGCAGATTCTCTTTGTCGGTGCGGGTAGGCATATCGGCATGGCGTCTGATCGAAGAGTTTAAAAAGAGATCTTTCTCGCCCACTTTGGGGACGGTATCTTCATTAAAGTCGACGATAACCGTACCGTCGAAGCTCTTGCCGCGGCTCTCCAGCACCCCCATAACCGTTATCTTCCCCCCGCCGACATTGTCCAGGCTCAGGTTCTGAAGTCTCTGCAGCCAGCTGTGAAGGATATTGAGAGTGGACTCCTTTTCAAGAAGAGGGGCAAATCTTTTAAAAAGAAATTTCGACTCATCAATAGCCTCGTGCTCTTTCGGAGTCAACTCGAGATCTTCGATAAAGTCGATAAAAGATGCAAAGTCGGCAACTTTACGGAACTTCTCCGTCAGCCCGCTTGCAGCCGCTTTCTCTTTTGCACTTTCGCTTCTGTCTGTCAGTGCGTCGTAAAGATCGGCCAAAGTTCTGTAGTATCTGCTCTGGGTAAAGGGTGTACCCATCGCATAGTTGAAATTGTTCATATCGTCGAAAAGCTTCAGATACTCGGCAAACGACTCATCCGGTACTATAACGGCTATCTTCTCCGGATCGGCGCCATCTTCTACAAATCTCTCTACGGATTTTAGTACAAACGCCGCCTGGTCGATTCTTTCGCTAAAAGAGGCGACCTCTATTTGCTTCGCATCAAAAGTGCCCAGAGGCTCTTTGGAGACTACCTTTTTTGTATGCCAGTCGATCGTGTAACTCATACCGCTCTCCGGCTGCCCTGCCATTCCGGTTCTTTCTATCAGTTTCCTGTTGAAGGGTGTCGCGGCGAAATGGACGAAAAGAGGTCTATCTATCTGATCTAGAAGAGAGGTTTCAAAGCGGCTCAAATATCCGTCTACATGAATCTCTATGCGGGAAAACCTGTTTAGAAAATTATCGTTCAGCCTGAAATCACTCATAGTTATTTTGTCGACCAGACCCTCTTTTTCAAGCTCCTGCGCGTACTTTTCGTGAATCCTCTGCAAAAGAGACAGATGGTCTTCGAAATCGGCGTATGTATCGGCACTTCTGAGCGCCTCTATATCGACCTGCTCCGCGAACATCTCTTCGAAAAAACGGAACAGAAAAGTGCTGTTTTTCAAAAAACTCAAAAACTCTTTGTCGAACCCAAGTGCACCGATATCCAGATCTTTCACCGCCCGATAGAGATAGACAACTCTGCCGGCATCATCGACGAAAGCTCTCTTCGGAACGACGATACAGCGCTTTATAAACTCCTCCATCGTGTAGAGCTTGGGAAGAAGCGCACTCTCCCTGGAGGCGATATAGTCGCGAATCAGGCGCGAAGTGGAAAATACTATACACTCCATCACTCGACCCGCTCGAAGATTCCCAGTTTTCGGTTTTTTACTATATTACGGTAATGAAGAACCAGCCCGTGCATAGATATATAGACACCGGGCTTCAAAAACCCGGAGGCGGTCACCGCGGACGTCAGATTTGAAACGGCTTCTACCGGATCGATCGAAAACGGTATCATCGCTCCGGTCAGAACAACCGTTTTTCCATGTCCGTTTCCAAGAGCCGCATCTATCGCTTCGGCGCTCCGGTCCATCGTATCGGTACCGTGAACCACAACTATATTTTTTTCATTAGAACCGCATACTTCATTGCTCAAAACCTCTCTGTCGGTTTCGTCCATCTCGAGGCTGTCTTTGTAAAAAAGCCCGACAAGGGAAATGTCAAAACCGGCTCTGATCGGCTCCAGAGCGGCCAGTACCGCATCGTTATCCGAAGCGACTATGAGCTCTCCTTTTATCGGATCGTATCTTTTATTGAACGTTCCGCCTGTGTTAATAATCTTGTACAACTTTTGCAACTCCCGGAAGTTATCTCTTGCAGATTATACCTCATTGCCGCCGCTCAGCAGCTTCGGAAGATCGGCAATGGAGTCAAGCAGGCAGTCGGGTTCTATTCCCCTTTTCAGATCTTCCGGGCGGAACTTTCCGGTTTTTACCTGGCACGCTCTCATGCCCGCCTTCTGTGCTCCCAGAATATCGCTCTCTATATCGTCTCCGACCATGAGCACCTCTTCCGGTTTCACACCCATGGAGGCGGAGGCGAGCCGGAAAAAGTTGCAGCTCGGTTTTCCAAGTATAGCCGCCTCCTTCTGTGCGGCAAATTCCAACAGCGCCACGAACCCGCCTGCATCGAGGCTGAGAAGGCCGTCTTCATCTTTGAAATAGCGGTTTTTGGCGATAGCAAGAAGCTCTGCTCCGTCCATAAGGTGCCGGAACGCCCTGTTTAAATTCTCATACGTAAAACCGGTATATGCATCGGCTACGACAACATAATCGGGTTTTTCACTCTCATAAGCGGCAAACGTATCGGCCACCTTCTCATACAGCAGGAAATAGCCGCCGGCATTTTTTTGCTCCAAAAAGGCTGCAGCCGCATCCAGTGCCGTAAAGATAGTCTCATACCCGATTTCAAAACCCATGCCGCGAAGTTTGTCGTAAACCATCTTATGGGTCCTGCGTGTCGTATTTGTTATGAAGCGTACCGGATACCGGCTCTGAAGCTCCTCTATGGCTTCAATTGCACCGGAAATCGGCGTATCACCCTCATAGAGTACACCGGCTATATCCAGAAGAAGAGCTCTGACTCCCTCTATATCTTTCATGACACACCTCCTGACAGGCATAATAAATTATTATAGCATAACAGATACTTCGCAAATGACGATATATTCTATCAGGTATATATATCATGCAGCATGGAGCGGCAGCAAACTCTCTGTAGCGCCGATGCGGTAAAAAACGTTAACACAATATGGTCTATATTGCTCGATATCGGTTAAAATGAATGGTACAATAACGTCATGAATGAGATCATACGAAAAAATCCTCGCCTCAAAATAATGTTGAGACATGTCGAGCCTCTGATCAGGAACTATATCGACATGGCCCAGTATGATTTCGGAAGATACGGCCTTCACTCGAGTGCCGTTCTGGTGCAGGCTCCGCTGCGGATGCTGTTGACACTTGAGCGCAATATCCGTAAAACAGATATGGTGATGGCTCTGGATCAGGATCTCTTTTTCGTCATTTACCACAATACCCCTATCTCGAAGGGTGAAATCGCATTCAAAAAGATTCTTCGGCTCTTTGCCAAAGAGGTCGACGAAGGGAACGTAGCTGCCGCCATTATGGAACTTGGAGAGGAGAAGATCTCCCCGGAGGAGATCATAACCCGCCTGATTATAGCGCTGCATGAAGCGAAAAAGGATGAGAATCCGACCCTCTTTCACGCCGCAAAAATAAGACTTTAGCCCCTATTTTCGACTTCGTTCAGTAACACTCCGATAATATCACTCATCGTCAAAATTCCGTATATTTCGTTCTCATCGATGACAAGAAGTCTCTTTATGCTGTTTTTGACCATCATTCGCGCAGCGTATTTCATATCGAGTTTTCTTGAAACCGAAATGGAGGGTGTAGATGCTATGTCGTAGACATTTAGCAGGTCTATATCTCCATCTTCCGCTACTATCGACTGCAGAATATTTTTGAATGTCACCAGCCCGTATGCTCCGTTTTCAGAACTCTTTTGGACTATGACCGCTTTTACCTTATGCTTTTTCATAAGCATAAGCGCCTCACGCACAGGCGCCATCTGCGAGACGATTACCAATCTCTCTTTCGGAGTCATTACCTCTTCTACCAGCATACCTTCCTCCTTTTAAAGAATCTGTTTTATCTCATTTTCGAACTTATGAAGCTCTTCGATGTTCAGACCGGCCACATGGGACAGCGGTACGGTAAAGGCCATAGAGCTGTTTTCATCATTTTGCATATCCATCTCCTCCTTGAGCGCTTTCATTACACGAATCGAAATTTTGCGCGGAAGTATGAACAGAAGCAGTGAAACATTCTCCTCCAGCGTCAGGCCGAAAAAGATCTTCTTCTCCTTAAGGCCCATATTGCGGCCCCGTAAAATCGTAACGGCGCCGGCACCAGACTCTTTGGCAACCTTTACCGCCTCCTCTTCCCTCTCTTCACCTACTATGGCTACCAGCGCCACAAACTTCATGCAGTCTCCTTTTCGTGGATTGTTTTTCCTGCCGCGTAATGGGCATATGTTCCGTACCCCATAACCGTTATCATAGGAAACAGCGATGCGAAAGCGATGAGCCCGAAACCGTCGATCAGCGGGTTTCGGCCTTCGATATTTTCGGCAAGGCCCAGCCCCAAAGCCGCCACCAGCGGAACGGTGACGGTGGATGTAGTGACTCCGCCGCTGTCGTACGCGATCGGAATGATGTATCGGGGAGCGAAATAGGTCATTATTATGACCAGAATATAGCCGGCTATTATGTAGTAATGGATAGGATCTCCCACAACTATACGGTACGCCCCGAGAGCGATTCCGATAGCCACTCCTATAGCAACCGCCACACGAAGCACACTCTGGTTTATGCGGCCTTCGCTCACCTCCTGCGCTTTTATGGCGATGGCAAGGAGGGCGGGCTCGGCCATCGTGGTGGAAAATCCGATCAGAAACCCGAAAAGATAGATCAGCAGGTCATTCTTCATAGCCGTAAGCTGAAATGCTATAGTCTCGCCTATCGGGAAAAGACCCATCTCAAGGCCCAGTATAAAAGCATAAAGACCGAGAACCACCATTACGATACCCGCAGATATCTTCTTTAAATGCGCAACCGCCTTTTTGATAACAAGATACTGAAAGAAAAATATCACCAGCAAAATCGGGGCCACATCTCTTACTACAGCTACCAGATCCCAGAGAATATCCTGAGTGTTGAAATACTCCTTGGACTCGACAGTCTTGCGCACAGCCTCTTCCATAACGGCGAAAGAGGCTGCGGCATTTTCCGGTGATATAGCGTAGACCGCAATGCCGTAAAGCTGGACGAAGATCATAGGGGTCAAAGAAGCGAAAGCTATAAGCCCGAAGCCGTCTATGGCCGGATTTCTACCCTTGATCGCGGAAGAGAGACCTATGCCCAAAGCGGCGACGAGCGGCACAGTTACTGTGGATGTGGTGACACCTCCGCTGTCATATGCCAACCCTATGATCTCTTTGGGGGCGAAAAACGTGACGGTAACCACAAGAACATAGCCTGTAATGATATAGTAGTGGATAGGGTGGCCGGTAAGAATACGAAAGACACCCAGTGCTATTGCGAAACCGACCGAAAACGCAACCGTCATCCTGAGAAAAAAGGCATCTATCTTCCCGGAGCTTATGGCAGCCGCTTTTTCCGCGATTGCTATAAGTGCCGGTTCGGCCACCGTTGTGGAAAAACCTATGGTAAACGCGAAAAGAAGCAGCCAGAAGAGCGACCCCTTTTTGGCGAAGTCGACCGCAAGATTCTCGCCGATCGGAAATATTCCAAGCTCGAGACCCCGAATGAAGAGTGCCAGTCCCACAGCTACAATCAGCAGACCCGTAACTATTGACGCCAGATTCTCCGGTACACTCTGCACTACAGCCGCCTGAAAGAAGATGACGACTGCAACTATAGGCGCGAGATCTTTGAAAGAGTTTTTCAAATCAATAAAAAAGAGTTTCATAGACTCTGAAAACATAGCACCCTTTTTTCAATGATTGTAACAGGTTTTTTCAGTATGCTGAATCATTACATCCTCATTATATGCGAAAAGATTTCGGAATGGTAAAAAAAGTATCAGCCGCCTCTATTGCCGCATCGATTCAATACCTTCAATTTCAGCAATGGACTAAGATAATAGTCTTATTATCTCTGATTATATTTTTCATTTGGTATAATTCAATTTGTAAAAACTCATACATATTATAAAAATGTCGATAATATTTTGTTACCG
>CAYZMY010000067.1:0-6815 GCA_964479605.1 uncultured Campylobacterales bacterium
GCTTCAGGGGGTTGTAGGGCCGTACAGGCCCTGCCGTTTTTGCGGGCTTTGCCCGTAAAAATGCATCAAATAAATGAAAAAACAAGGAGATCAAAAATGAAACTGTTTTTCAGAAGTTCCGCTCTTGCCGTCGCGGCTGCAGTACTGTTCAGCGGCTGTGCCGCAAAAAACGGAGAGGCACCGAACGATGCGCAAAACACCAAAAGCGGAGTTTTGATAGGTACGCTTGTCGGTGCGGCTTTGGGTGCCATAACCAGCAAGCATCATAAGGGCAAGAATGCTGCAATAGGCGCGGCTGTCGGCGCCGCTGCGGGGGGAGCTATAGGATACAGCCTGGATAAACAGGCGCAGGATGTTGCCGATTCAATGCAGACTGAAGTCAGCAGCAATGAAGCAGAGGCGGCGAAAAAGAGCGACATAGTCGTAACCAAACATGACAATTATGTAAAGATTACATTCAAGAGCAAGATGATGTTTGCCACAGACTCTTTTGTGCCCACCCAGGAGGCTAAAGAGAAGATAGAAAGATTGGTGGATGTATTGAAAAACTATCCGGATACCATCGTTCAGGTCGTCGGGCATACAGACAGCCGAGGCTCTTATGACTACAACCTCAAACTCTCGCAAAAGCGTGCCTTCAACGTTGCACAGATGCTCAACAATATGGGGGTGACAAATAAAATATATGCTCGCGGATGCTCTTTCAGCAAACCTTTGGTACCGAACGATTCACCTGAAAATATGGCGATAAACAGAAGAGTCGATATTTATCTTTATCCGAGTGAAGACAAAGTGATAGACGCCTGCATATAAAAAGAGGTTTATAGGCCGGCCCGGGTTGATATCGGGACTAATATAGACGGTAGTAGATGTAGAAACGGATTTTGGTTTTCTCTTTCGGGCGCGGGTAGTCTTTATAGGCGGTTTTGATAGTATCGAGCGAGTTTATATCCAGCTCTTCGAATCCTGCGCCTTTTATAACTTTCAGTCCGCTTATATCTCCGTTCGGATGCAGATCGAATTCGACAATATTCATACCTGACTGTCCAAGTCTTGCTGCGGTGTACGGGTAGCCTCTGATGGTAAGATAGTGCTGTGTGATCCCCTGTATGCGGGATAGATTGTTTCTGATGAATTTTTTCTGCTCCGGCGTGAAGTGGTCGAACTCATCTTTGTAGAGTGCTCTGAATTCACTATTTGAAAGAGCGCTTCCGATATCTTCTATGGATGGAGGCTTCGGCTCTGAGACCGGCATAGAAGGAGCACCCAGCGATCCCGCCAGTCTTGAAAGAGGTGTCTCCTTCTGCTTTTCGGGACTCTTTTTGCTCTTTTGCTCCTTTTGGACTCTTTTTGCAGCGGTTTTCTTTTGCATTTTTTGCTCTTTACGCTCTATTGCAGGCTGCAAGCCGCTTTTTTCAGCCGTTTTGGCCTCTGCTTTTTCCGACTTGGGGGTCTGTTTGGGCGTTTTTCTCTCTTTTTGCATCCTCTTCTGTTTCGGTTCTGTTTTCGGCTTTGGAACCGGTTTTTGGGCTGGCTTCTGTTTCGGTTTCGGCTGCGCCGCAGTTTTTGCAGGAGGCTGAATGCTCTTTTTCGGTGCGGCAGGTGCAGGAGGAGGCGTTACGAAATCAGATAAAGAGAGTTCCACTCTTTTAGCTCCGGAAGATGTAAGCATCTTCTGCTCGGCTCTGTGCAGAAAAAGCCACAGCAGGGTGAATGATGCAAGATGCAAAAGAATAGATAAAAGAAGAGCCAGTGTTTTTCGTCTGTTCATTCGTCTCCAAAAACTCCGCTTTTTAACCGATGTTATCCAAATTTCGGGCAAATTCCGCAAAACAGCAGGGCCTGACCTGTACTGCATAAATCCAAAAATTTCAAGATAATGTACCTCTTTCGGGTGACATCGATAAACAAGATGGAAATTATGGCATAACTTCATATCGATTGCGCAAGAGGCAGAGTATGGGCGAAAAATTGAGGGTAGTTGATTGGTGCGGTAACAAGATGCACATTTATAATTTCATCTTAACCGGTATTTGCCTATAATAGGCCCAAAATTTGATGTGAGGATTGATGATGAAACACACAAGAAGCATAGAGGCGTACGAAGAGGCGAAGAGGGTTATTCCGGGAGGGGTAGATTCACCGGTAAGAGCTTTCGGAAGCGTCGGCGGAACACCACCCTTCATAGATTGCGGCGAAGGCCCGTATCTCATAGATATCGACGGCAACCGCTATGTCGACTATGTACAGAGCTGGGGACCGCTTATATTCGGCCACTGCGATCCTGAAGTGGAGGCGGCTGTAATAGAGACGGCCAGAAAGGGCCTCAGTTTCGGTGCACCTACTGTTCTGGAGACGGAGCTGGCCGAAGAGATCGTGACACTTTTTGAGTCGATAGACAAAGTTCGTTTCGTAAACAGCGGTACCGAAGCCGTTATGAGTGCGATCCGGCTGGCAAGAGGTTTTACCGGCCGCGACGATATCGTGAAATTCAAGGGGTGCTACCATGGCCACAGCGACTCCCTTCTCGTGCAGGCGGGAAGCGGTGCGGTGACGTTCGGCTCTCCCAACTCTCCCGGGGTGCCTGCCGATTTCGCGAAACATACACTGCTTGCCGACTACAACGACATAGATAGTGTAAAAGCCTGTTTTGAAGCGAGTAAAGAGATCGCCTGTATTGTCATAGAACCGATAGCCGGAAATATGGGTCTGGTACCTGCCGAAGAGGGTTTCCTGAAGCAGCTCAGAGAGCTTTGTGACGAGCATGGTGCACTTCTGCTTTTCGACGAGGTTATGAGCGGCTTCAGAGCCTCTTTGACCGGTGCGCAGGGTATAAGCAGCGTTAAGCCGGATCTAGTTACTCTGGGCAAGGTGATAGGCGGCGGTATGCCTGTGGGAGCTTTCGGCGGACGTGCCGATATTATGGCGCAGCTCAGCCCTGACGGCCCTGTATATCAGGCGGGAACACTCAGCGGCAACCCTGTCGCCATGGCCGCCGGCCTCGCCCAGATCAGGCAGCTCAAAGCCGATGTGGCGATTTACGAAATCTTGCAGATGCGCGCCGAAAGGCTTATGAACGGTTTCAAAGCGGCGGCGGATGCACACGATATACCGCTTCAGGTCGATGTGAGAGGAAGTATGTTCGGTTTCTTCTTCAACGACAAACCGGTGAAAAATTTCGATGATGCGCTAAATAGCGATACCGAACGATTCGCAAAGTTTCACAGTGCGATGCTCGACAGAGGATTCTACTTCGCGTGCAGCCAGTTCGAGACCGGTTTCATATGTACCAAAATAACAGAAGCGATGATAGACGAAACCATACGAAATGCGCATGAAGTGATGGGTGCTCTTTAATGTCCGAAGAGCAGAAGCCCAAAGTCAAAAAGGTCATAGAGGGCGCGAGCGATCTCTCATTGGGTATTTCTATGGTCGTGGCCGTCGTCATCGGCGTGGGCCTCGGTATCGGAATGAAAAAGCTTTTCGGATACGAATGGCTCTTTTGGCTTGGAGTCTTCTGGGGAGTGGCCGCAGCTATACTCAATGTCTACAAGGCGTACAAAAAGCAGATGAAATCTCTGGAAGAGCTGAAAAACGATCCGAGATACAAAGACTACCGCAAATTCGATGACGACGACGAAGATTCGTAATCTGGCGGCTCTCTTGGCGGCAGCTGCACTTTTTGGCGGCGCGGCTGTGTGGTACCTGCTGGGGATTGATTCCCTTATCAACTATGAAGCAGGTTTTTTCAGTGCCCTGCTCGTACTGGGTGCCAGCAGTTTCGGATACTGGCAGATGGTGCAGGGCAGCGCGTCAACCGCACCACATCACGATCTTCCGGACGATACCGAGCGCATAGATGACCGTTTCGGGCTCTGGGAGGAGGATCTGCCGCAAGAGGTAGATGCGGCGAAACTCTTCAAGGAGGAGAGGGCAAAAGTTAAAAAAAACCGCCCTGATTTCAAAACTTTTTTAAAAACAGCCAAGCCTGCACTGTCGCTCTATAGATTCGGGGCGTATGCTGTTTTGGTCTATGCCGTTTACAAGCTTATTTCGGCAGATATTTTCGATCCTCTTCTATATCTGCTGGGGGCGGGTGCAGCCCCTTTGATTACAGCGGCTGCTCTTTGGCAGATGAACCGCTAATGAAGGTTTTGCGCTTCTAGGCCGAAATAAGCGGCGCTTCAAAGAGTATGCGGTTCTGTTTTTTGGCAATGTAGCCGTTGAGTTTTTTTGCCAGTTCGCTCAGAGATGAGATGTTGCAGGACTCATCAAGATCTCCTTTTACCGCAACCTGGAAAATCGGGTAGCGCTTCTTTTCGAACTTCAGTGTTTCACCTGTTTTAAGTGTCATCTTTATCTCTATAGGTTCTGTATCGCTGCAGCACTGAAAAATTTCGGTCATAAGCTTCACAAACTCTTCCGGATGAATCTTCATATCGGGGAAAGTGGGGTCGAAAGAGGTGGTAAAACCGTGTCGGCGGCTGATGGAGCTTGTGCTGACCGCAAGATCGATAAGGGTATAGATGTTGTGTATACTCATATCGTCTATATGCGGATTGCTTATTCGTTCCGGAGGTTTCTGGTACAGTCTGATGGCTATATTGTCATTATCTTCATAGCCCACCATTATTCCGAAAAATTCGTAGCGGCCGTAGGAGAGATCCAGCATGGTGGTTTTGAAGCCGTAAGAGATATTTGCGTAGGCGACGGCTAGATCGAAAATCTCTTTGACAGTCGCTTCCGCCAGGAGAAACTGCGCCTCCTGGTTGAGTGTCTTTACCCTTCCGTTGCTGTCAAAAAGGATCCAGGGATTGTAGTCGTACTCAATCCACTTTTCTAAAAATTCCATCTCTTGACTTCTTTCATAACGTTTTCACCTGCAAAAGGCCGATTTTTGCAGGCAATGTTAGCCGTTATGGCACTAAGTCCGGCGTTTTAAATACTTAACAGACCGGAAAAAGAGGGTTACTCCTCGATATAGTTCTTAAGTTTTCGTCCCACTTTTGGATGCTTGAGCTTCTTGATGGCACTGCTTTCAATCTGTCTTACCCTTTCACGAGTGACATTCAGCTCCTTGCCTATCTCTTCGAGCGTACGGTCGCTCTCGTCTTTCATCAGCCCGAAACGCATGCAGATTACCGCTTTCTCCCTGTCGTTAAGCTGATCGAGTACATCGTCTATCTGATGCTTCAGATCCTCTTTCATAACAGAATCTATGGGGCTGGCAGAGCTTTTGTCTTCGATGAAGTCGCCGAAACGTCCATCTTCTTCGCTGCCGACAGGTGCTTCCAGACTGACAGGCTCTTTCGTGATTTTAATGACGTTTTTAACCTTGTCTACACTCAGTCCGACATCCTTGGCGATAGTCTCGACATCCGGCTCTTTTCCGGTCTCCTGCAGATGCTTGCGCATAATCTTGTTTATACGGTTGATCGTCTCAATCATGTGAATCGGAATACGGATAGTTCGTGCCTGGTCAGCAATGGCACGGCTGATAGCCTGCCTTATCCACCATGTGGCATATGTGGAGAACTTGTAACCCTTCTTGTATTCGAACTTGTCCACAGCCTTCATAAGACCGATATTTCCCTCCTGTATAAGGTCGAGGAAAGGAAGACCGCGGTTTGTATAGCGTTTGGCGATCGAGACGACTAGTCTGAGGTTCGATTTGGCCATTCTCGTCTTTGCCTCTTCGGAGATCTTCTTTCCCCGTTTTATCTGCTCCAGAATCTCCTGCAGCTTTTCAGGATCGAGGTTAAAGCTGTCTTTGCTCGCCTCTTTTGTCTGGAAGAGCTTCTTAATCTGCAGATATGTGCTGACCATCGTAGCCTCCGGAACCGCGGCGGCGATCTCCTCTTTGCTCATGTTTACGATGTTTTCAAGAATTTTTCGATGGTTCTCTTTGAGCTGATCGTTGAAAAGCGGAAGACGATATTCCAGGCGCTTGAGCTCCTTGTCGAATCCCTCGTCGCTTTTGAGTGCCGTCTCCATAGCCTTTACAAGCTCGTTTATAAGCTTGGATGTAGGACCGAGATCCAGAAGACGATCTTTTAGAACCTTTTTCTTGAAGGAGAGAACAAGCTCATAGTGAAATTTCTCCTCTTCGCCCGCATCTTCCGCCGGCGTTTTTGCGAGAGTCTTCATCCAGTCTTTTTTTGCTTTTTCAAGAGCTTTGAACGTCTCTACGACTTTGGCGACACGTTTATTGTCTTTTGAAGACTTTTTTACAGATTCGCTCTCGTCATCACCCTCGTCGGAATCACTCTCTTCAAAACTTTTGAACAGCTCTTTTACACGGCGTTCACGGTTTATCAGAGGCTCTTTGTAGTCGAGAATAAAATCTATCAGGTATGGAACGGAGCAGATGGCGTCAAGGATTATATCTTCGCCCATTTCGATCTTTTTGCTGATCTCGATCTCTTCCTCTTTTGTAAGAAGAGGTATCTGACCCATCTCTCTTAGGTACATTCTTACCGGCGAGTCGCTTCTTGACCACTCCAGAAGCTCTTTTTCTCTTGTGAAATCGAATTCGTCTTCCAGAGTTTCATCGCTTAGCTTCTGTCTGTCCGATTCGCGCTTTTCAGCCTCTTCAATATTGAGAAGCATCGCACGCTCGCTGGAGGTGATGATTTTGATTCCGTACTTTTTGGAGAGTTTCAGTACGTTTTTAGCCTGTGCCAGCGTAGGCTGTTTTTCAAAAATCTGGACAATTTTTTCGTATGTAATATATTTTTCGTTTTTGTGTTCTTCGAACAGCTTTTCAAGTGCTTGGTTGAGCTCTTTGGCAGTCATAGTGAGGTAAACTCCTTGCG
>CAYZMY010000068.1:0-6571 GCA_964479605.1 uncultured Campylobacterales bacterium
CTTAAATCGCCATCCCTTCTCATGCTTGAGCAGTGGGTATACGGTGATCCGCTGGTTCTTAGAAAAAAGGACAGGCTCCCGAAAGAGGGCAAATATATTGTCTGCGGATACGGAAGAATGGGCACCGCGCTGGAGGTCGGCCTCAAAAGAGCCGGCATCGACTATGTCTTTATCGAAGCGAGCCCCAAAAAAGCTGCAAAGGCCAAACGGGGAGAGAAGGTGATGGTAGGCGATGCGGATGACAAGAAGATACTTCTAAAGGCCGACGTGCAGGAGGCTGCCTGCATAATAGCGGCGACGAAAGACGACCTTTTGAACCTCTCTATAATAATGGCTGCAAAGAGGATAAACCCGGATATATACACAGTAGCCAGAGAGAACAGAATCAACGATGCGGTAGTTTTCAAAGCGGCCAAGATCGACAGGGTTATAACCATAGAGACACTGATGGTGAAAAAGACATATAACACGATAGCCAGACCTCTTGCAGACCGTTTTATACGCCTTATCAACTACCGGGGCGAAGAGTGGGGCAAGCGTGTCGTGGAAGAGATGAAGGAGAATATAGGAAACAATCCGGAAACGTTCGAGACGATCATAGATGAAGACCACGCCTATGCACTGGTTCGCCATATGCGTCAAAGCGGTGAAGAGGTTCCTTATGAAGTTCTGTGCCGGCGAAGGGACAACTGGAAAGAGACCAACCCTCTGCTTATTCTTTATGTTAAAAGAGGAGAGGAGGAGATTCTGCTTCCGGAACCCTCATTCCCTATAAAAACAGGAGACAGAATACTTATGGCCGGCGACAGTGATTCGTTTGACGATGTAGGATACATCATGGAGAATATAAACGAGTTGAGCTATGTGCTTGACGGAGAAGAGTGTGAGCAGTCATTTGTGAACAAAATACTCTTTGGCCGTAAAGAGTCATAGCTTTCTGTTATCGATCCTGCTCCTCTTCCTCTTCCCTCTCTCCACGTTTTTTCGGCAGCAGTATGACAGGTGTCCCCTCCAGATCAAAATTCTCTCGCAGCTGATTTGTCAGGTAGCGGATATAGCTGAAGTGGATTCCGCGCGGACGGTTTGAGATAAGTGCAATTTTCGGCGGCTTGATAGCGTATTGTGAAGCGAACAGTATATTTACCGGCCTCCCTTTGAAACTCGGGATATGGTGTCTTATGGTAGCCTGTTTGATAACCTCATTAAGCTCTCTTGTAGGAATATGCCTTGTATAGTTTTCGAAAACTTTCAAAATCATGTCGAAAATCTTGTGGACCCTCTTTTTCGATTTTGCCGAGACAGTAACTACAGGGGCCCAGGCAAGAAATTTGAAGCGGTATCTGAGTTCGTCCACAATCTCTTCATAGCTGCCCAGCGCTTCATCCCATTTGTTCAAAACGATAATACAGCCGAGCTTGAACTCGTCCACCAGGCCGGCTATCTTTTCATCGAGTTCACTTAGAGGTGCACTTGCATCCAGTACCAGCAGTGCTATGTCCGCCCGCTCGAGCATTTGGCGTGTACGCCCCAGGGCGTACCGCTCGATCCCCTGTATTTTGCCGCGTCTGCGCAATCCGGCCGTATCGACGAATGTTACCGTTTTGTCGCCGATCACCATCTTTTCATCTACCGGGTCTATCGTCGTGCCTGCAACTTCGCTGACGACAGCCCGTTCGCTTCCGAGCAGTGCATTCAGCAGAGAGCTTTTTCCCACATTCGTACGGCCTATAATAGCCACTCCTATTTCGCTGAGGTCTTCCTCTTCCTGCAGTGTTCCGCTCTCGTCGAACATGCCGATAAGATTCTCCAGTGCATCGGCTTCTTCCGTAAGCAATAGAGGCATCTGCTCATCAAGATGGCTTTTCACCCAGTCGATCAGCTGTCCGATCCGCCTGTTGTGCGAAACCGAAACGGCAAACATCTCTTTTGCCCCGAATTCTCCGAACTCCCAGGCGCGTTCCTCCTCCTTGTCGTTATCTATCTTGTTGACGACCAGGGCTATCGGTTTGCCGAGTTTCTGCAGTTTGTAAAAGAGCTCCTTGTCTCGTTCGTCCGGCAGTTTTTTGCCATCGACCAGATAGAGTATGATATCTGCCTCTTTTGCAGCCTCTATCGCTTTGTTCCTGACACTTCTAAAGAGCTCTGTGCTCTCATCTATTCCGCCGGTATCGAGAATCTCCGCCTCTTTGCCGTCGAAGTCGATAAACTCCTTTTTCACATCCCTGGTGGTGCCGGCCGTTTCGGATGTTATCGCTATGCGTCTTCTGGCAAAACGGTTGAAAAGGGAGCTTTTGCCGACATTCGGCTGTCCCAGTATTGCAATTTTTTTCATATCCCTCTTTAGTTCACAGTTTTTTACGATAATTTACTGTGATTTTATCGAAAATGTGATTAAATAAACCACTAGTGAAAGGATGCGGCATGAAGAAGTTGATGTTTTTGCTTATTCTGTTTTCCGGCATACTATTTGCCGAGTCGATGCATGCGACCTATAAAATCGAATACGGCATCTTTGGAAAGATGGGAGTTTCGGATGCATACTTGACCAAAAAAGAGGGAAAGTATAAGATAAAAATGGTTGCAAAAGCTACAGGACTTGCCAAGGTGCTGAGCGGAGGCCGTGTAGAGGTTTACGGAAGCAGCGGAAGAGTTGTGGACGGGAAACTCCTGCCCGACACTTTCACCAAAGATATAAGACGTTCCAATAAACGGCGTATCAAGGTTTATACCTTCGACCATGTCTCGAAAAAAGTGGTTTTCCATGAAGAGAATTACCGCGACGGAAAGCTCAAAGATGAAAAGAATGAAACGCTTCCCTATTATGCAGATAACGATATCCTGTCACTCTACTTCAATATCAGAAACTTTATCGGCGGGTGCGAGGAGCCTTTTGCGAAAGATCTTATAGCTGTAGGCGCCGAAAAAAAGACAGGCAGGGTTAGAGTTGAGACCGTGACCGGCAGTGAGCGTGAAAAGCTGAAAAGGAGTCTCGGTGATGAGCCCTGTTATCTGAAAGTGACAATATTCCAGAAGCTTTTCGGATCTAAAGGAGGAGAGCTTTATCTCTCTTTGAATAAGGATTTCATCGTGCAAAGAGCGCTCTTGAAAGATGTCATCATGTTCGGAGATATCCGAGGCAAGCTTGTAAATTTTGAACAGAAGAAATAACGGACATTGAGGGATAGAATCGGGCAGATAGATGCCGGTATAAGATATATGCTTTTTGCTTCCTTCATGTTCGCTTTGATGGGGGTGTTTGCAAAACTTCTGAGCCAGACAATGCCATCTTTGGAAGTGGTCTTCTTCAGGAATGTTTTCGGTGTGGTTTTGATAGCGGCAACCCTGATAAAAAAGCCTATGAACCATAAAGGCGGAAAAGGCTGGCTTCTCTTTTTTCGCGGAATGATGGGCTTTTTGGCTCTTTTGGCATTTTTTTACAATATAGCCCATATCCCTCTGGGTGATGCTATGACCTACTCGAAAACATCCCCTATATTCACTGCCTTTTTTGCATGGCTTCTTCTGAAAGAGAGGATGGGGCCTGTCGGATGGATCGCACTCTTATTGGGATTTGCAGGAATTGTTTTCATTGCCAAGCCTTCCGGTGTGATGTTGGATAAAACAGCGTGGCTCGGTATATTCAGCGGCGCCGGCGCCGCCCTTGCATATACTGCAGTCAGAGAGCTTAGAAGCTATTACGATACAAGAGCGATTGTTCTTTCGTTTACAGTCATAGGAACCGTCGGACCGCTGATCCTCATGGCCGTCAGCCCTTATGTCAACATGCCGGAACTGGATATGTTGTTCGGTGAATTTGCCGTACCGTCCGGGAAGACCTGGGTATTTATAGCACTAATGGGGCTATTCGCCACACTTGCACAGTTTTATATGACCAAGGCATATGGAGTGACACAGGCGGGAATCGTAGGGGCGGTGAGTTACAGCAATATTATCTTTTCTATACTTTTGGGCCTTTTTATAGGTGATCCACTTCCTGACCTGCTAACCTGGCTCGGTATAGGCATGATTGTGATTGCAGGAATAACAGTCGTCAGTGAGAAGCAGAACAGAAGATAACGTAAATAGTATCGATTTTTAGCCTGTCTATGGTCTGTTAAGATAAAATATGGTAGAGTAAACACATGTTAAGTGCAGACACTCCTGTGTGGAAAACAGCCGTAACGGCGTTCTTTGCGGCTCTTGGCAGCAGTGTGCTGCTCGGATTTCTTTTGTGGCTGTTGCGCCAAAACGGTATCGGCAGCGGTTCCAACCTGGCGACGGCGATAATGAGTGCAGTCTATCTTGCAATTTTTTTCCTTCTGTTTTTCCTGCTGTTTCGTCAAAAAGGCAGGCTTGAAAAGCTGGAAAAAGAGCTCAAGGAGGGCATCTTGCTGGATGAAACGACAAAGCTTTACAAAAGCAGTGTATTTGAAGAGCTCGCCGATACCCAGATAAAGATCGCCAGACGGAACAAGTGGCCAGTCGGTCTGGTTGTTATGGATATTGACAGACTTTCTGAAGTTAATGAGAAATTCGGCTATGAAACGGGAAATCTGGTCTTAAGGCACTTCTCCAAGATATTGAAATCTTCGATAAGAGAGAGTGACCTTGTGGCCAGATATGACGATGACCGCTTCGTACTTATGCTTCCTGACTGTGACGCCGTAAATGCGCGCAAAGTCATGCAGAGAATTCAGGCAAGGGTACTGGAGTCTCCGATACAGACAGAGAGTACGGAAACTGTAAATATTCCTTTCTCTTCCGGAGTAGTCTCATTCGCCGGTCAGGTTGCCCGGCTCGAAACCATTATGAGCAGGGCCGATGAAGCGCTGATGCGCGCCAAGAAAAAGGGAGCCAACCGTATTGAACTCTTTTAAAAGGTGTCATTCATGAATAATGTTGCCAACCGAAGCCGCTACAAGATATTGGGCGGTCTGCTTGGAGGTCTGTTTCTTACCAGTGCAGCGGCATGGCTGCCGATACTTGTCGATTTTTTACAGACTCAGGGCTTCGCACCTGCAAATGCCAAAGTGATTGCCTATGCTATATTTTTTGTTATTGCCGCTATAGTATCCTACCTGTTTATGGCTGAACTGATAAAAGCGCGCATCCAGAAAAGAAGATGCGACGAAATACTGAATACCTCAGTGGTATTTGAGCTGCATGACAAACAGCTGTTTCATACAATGGGGAAAAAACAGACCTTTTTGGCAAAACGAAACGGTTGGAATATCAGTATGGTAGCACTCTTTATCCAGCCGGTCAACCGCCAAAAAGGAGTTCCTGATATCAGCACACAGATTAAAGACATAGTCATAAATGAGGTTGAAAAAGTTACAAGATGCAGTGACCAGGTAGGAAGCTTTGCCAAAAATGAATATCTGATATTTTTGCAAAACTGCAACGCGGAAAATGCCAAAGAGATAGCATTGCGGTTTAAAAAACAGCTCTCAGACCGATATGTGACGGTAGATGACAAGGTATACAAGCTGGAGTGCAAATGCGGGATTGCCTCTTTGGAACCGGGTTCTGCCGAGTTTAAGAGATTGATGGAGCGTGCCTATGAAGCGATGGACCGTGCGGCTGAAAAGCCGGGCAGTGTAATAGAGACGATTTAGGTGCAGGTATGAGTACAGAGATTTTGTATGCGGTAATAGGTACACTTGCACTTCTGGCAGTAGTTGAGGGGGTCATGTGGATGCGCTGTAAAAAGGCGCTTAAAAAGAGTCTGGCAAAGATAGAATCGCTTGATGAAGAGATACAGAATGTACGCTCTTTGGATGAAGCGACAGGCGCCTACAACTACCCGTTTTTCGTTAAAATGGCCAATCTCCAGATTAAAATGGCAAGACGCCACAAGTGGCCCGTGACGCTTATGATTGTAGATATTGACCAGTTGGAGAGTGTAAATCTGCGCTACAGTTTCAAAACAGGAGATGCGGTACTCAAGCATCTGAATGACTCGATTCGTTCAGTCGTCCGCACCAGTGATGTTATGGGAAGGTTCGGAGGCTCCGGCATTTTCGTGCTGCTTTCAGAGTGCGATACCGAAAATGTCGTAACCGTGAACAAAAGAATCGAAGAGGAGATTGAGAAAAACCCTCTGATGCAGGGCGATAAACGAATAGACTACCGCAGAAGCTATGGAGCGGTAACGATGTATGGCAAGCAGATACATCTGAACAGAATGCTCGGCCTGGCCGAAGATGCATTGAATAAAGCGAAAGAAGAGAAAAAAGAGTTGGTAATTATCGATAAAGAGGGAGCAGAAGTATGATTTTGATTGCGGGACCTTGCGTTATAGAGAGCAGAGAGAGCGTGATGCGTATCGCGGAGTCCCTAAAAAAATATGAGGAAGATGAGTCGATCGACTTCTACTTCAAAGCCAGTTTCGATAAAGCGAACCGTACCTCTTTGGAGAGCTACAGGGGTCCCGGGCTGGAAGAGGGTATGAAGATTTTCGAAGAGGTCAAAGATCTCTTCGGATACAAGACGCTAACCGATGTACATGAGTCGTGGCAGGTTCCGGAAGCGGCAAAAACGGTAGATGTGCTGCAGATACCGGCCTTTT
>CAYZMY010000069.1:0-6218 GCA_964479605.1 uncultured Campylobacterales bacterium
GAGCGGCCCTACAACCCCCTGAAGCTTCGAAATCATAGATTTCGAGACGGTTTTACGCATTTTGCGCAAAATCGGTTTGTAACTTTGGTTAACCAAGCGGTGATAGAATTGTCTATATCAAAATATTGAAGGAGGTTTGCCATGAGTATGCCGATGTTGGGAGAGAAGTTTCCATCTATTGAGGTTCAGACCACACACGGTCCGATGAAGTTTCCCGAAGACAAAAGCGGCAGGTGGGTTGTGCTGTTCAGCCATCCGGCCGACTTTACACCCGTCTGCACCACAGAGTTTGTTTCGTTTCAGAAGCATAAAGATCAGTTTGATGAGCTCGGTGCAGATCTGGTAGGTTTTTCCATAGACCAGGTCTTCAGCCATATCAAGTGGGTGGAGTGGATAAAAGAGAAGCTCGATATCGATATAGAGTTTCCGATAATCGCCGGTACCGATACGCTCGCGGAAAAGATCGGAATGCTCCATCCGGCCAAGGGCACAAACACCGTCAGGGCGGTCTTTATAATAGACCCGGAAGGCGCAGTGCGTACGATTCTCTACTATCCGCAGGAGATAGGACGAAATATGGACGAGATAGTTCGTGCCGTAAAAGCGCTTCAAAAGAGCGATGCCGACGGAGTGGCCACGCCTGCCAACTGGCCAGAGAACGAGCTTATAGGCGACCGTGTTATCATACCGCCGGCAACCGACTGCGATACCGCAAAAGAGCGGACCGCAAACTATGAATGCTTCGACTGGTGGTTCTGCCACAAGCCGCAGTAACTTTTAAAGGGGCTCTTCGCCCCCTCTCTTGCACAGAATTTCCCCCTTTATACAATTTTGTTATAATGTTTAACACTGGAAACTGCGGTTTTTATTGCAAGTAAAAAGGGGACGCCATGCATCATGTTGTTATTATCGGGGGAAGTTACGGCGGGCTGAAAGCTCTTGGGGTGCTTGCCGGCAAAAAGGGTATAAAAGTTACGCTTGTAGACCGCCATCCGTACCACTTTCTTCAGACGGAAGGGTACGATCTTATTGCGGGGAAGGTTCCCTTCGACTCAACTATAATCGGTCTTCGCTCTTTGTGTACCGGTTTTGGAGACAATATCGAATATCTTCATGCCGTCGCCAAAGATGTCGACTTCGAGGCTCAAAAGGTGATTTTTGAAGAGGGCGAGCCTCTTCCGTACGACTACCTGATTATCGCGGCAGGTGCGGTGACACGTTTTTTTGAGAGCATAGAAGGTCTTCGCAACTACTCTTACGGGGTGAAGAGTCTAAGAAGTGCGCTGAAGCTGAAAGAGTTTTTCGAGCAGGAGCTCTACAAGCGGCTTGAAAACGCTTCCCATGCAAAGGAGTGTTACTCCATCCTGGTAGGCGGGGCCGGACTATCCGGTGTCGAGATCGCGGCGGAAATGCAGGCCTACTTCAACCGCTATTACCACTCAAATGCACTTGCGTGCGGCAAACTGCAGATACATCTTGTCAGCGGCGGCGAAACGATTCTTAAAGGACTGCACCCTTCTGTCGTCAAAGCGTCGACAAAACGGCTTCAGGACCTGGGTGTAATTCTGCATACAGGCTCTCATATCGTTAAAGTCGAAGAGAAGGTGGCCGAACTTGAAAACGGCGACACCATACCTTTCGATTTCATGATTTTCACAGGCGGAATCACGGCCGCACCGTTTATCAAAACACTTAAAGCGGAGCATAACCGCAAGGGACAGCTGGTTGTCAATTCTTTTCTTCAGATTCCCGGCTATGAAAATGTATATGCCGTGGGAGATGCGGCCGATCTGAAAGACACCGGAGGAAGAAGATTGCCTCCGACAGCACAGACTGCTGAACAGAGCGGAGTCGATGCGGCAGAAAATATTCTTGCCCATATGGAGAAGAGGCAGCTGTTTGTGAGCGATATTAAAATGAGGGGACTGGCTATAGCTCTCGGCGGGACCTATGCGATAATAGACGGCGGGAAGTTCAGAATCTATGGATTTGCAGCTTATTTGGGGAAAAAGGCGATAGAAAAGCTCTACAAACTGCCGCTTCGTCTGAAGGCCAGGGAGGGGTTCAAAAGATTGAGGGCCTGCCCGAAAGAGAAGCTCTGATCGGTGCGAAAGCCGATGAAGGCTATTTAAACAGGGCCTTCATCATTTTGAAAAACAGTTTGAACATTCCTTTGTTCCCTATAAGTTCGTCGACATACTCATCGTAACTTTTACCTGCATCTTCCAGATATCCGCGCAGGTATTTTTCGGAAGCTTCCATCCCGCCCACTTTTTCGATTTCGATAAGTTTCGCATATAGAGGTTCGATCTCTTTCACCGCATCTTTGGGTGCGGCTTTGCGGAATGCGGTAAAGCCGGTGATCTGGTTGCCGATAGGATCTTTTTTTGTCTCAAACTCGGTTACTACCCAGTAGTAACGGCCGTCTTTTGCCATGTTTTTTACCAGTGCTATGACATTCTGGTCGTTGAGAATTCTCTCCCACATCATTTTGAAAAGAATCCTGGGCATATCGGGATGGCGTATTATGCTGTGCGGCTTCCCTATAAGCTCCGCTTCGCTGTAGCCGCTTATCTGTACGAAATAGTCGTTTCCGTACTCGATAATCCCTTTTTTGTCCGTTTTGCTGACAATATAGCGCTTGGGGTCGAGCACTATCTCTTCATCTACAGGAGTCGGGCGTTCCATAATCTCTCCTTTTAACCGATGTTGTGTAACCGTGGATGATAATCGTCAAGAGACAACATCTTTTAATATTATATAAAAAAATTTTATGTGATACTATTATCTTTTTAATTAAAAAGATATTATAATCACTCTAGAATCGTTGGATTTTCTTGAATTCGCTTTGGCGAGTCCTGCGAAAATCCGCCTCGATTACGAACGAAATCACTGCATCAAAACTTTCAGTCTATTAGTCGGTGCGGTAATAATAGGTGCGAAAGAGCCTGTTTCAAAAAAGAGGGTGGGAGTTATGGAAAAAAAAGCGGCGGTAAAGAGTATTGAAGATGCTGTAAAATCTCTTGAAGCGCAGATGAAATATATAGGCTATCTGATGGCCGGCGTTGATCTTGACAAAGAGGTACTCGCTACACATGTAACAGAGTGCGGGTTCGATATATGGATTGAGTCGAACAGAAGATGGATACTGAAGCTTTTCGGCAAATCGACACTTGAAGATCTGGCCAGGCTCCATGCAATCAGGCTTGACGAAAACAGAAAGATATGCGATATTATACAGGTATGTACAGATAATAAGGGGATGCTGGGTCGGCTATTCGGGCGCAAAAAAGTTACCGAAGCGGATCTTGACAAAGCAAAAGCTTACTATGATGATCTGAAAAAGACAAACGACAAACTGATTCGCAAGATGCAGATTCTGCTTATACGCGCCAAATCGCGGCCGGCGGAGGATTACCTTGGAGTTTCAGTGCAGACAAAGGAGGATAGATGGCAAAAGAGCACAGTTTCGATATAACGGCGAAAGCAGATATGCAGGAGATTAAAAACGCTCTGCAGCAGGCACAAAAAGAGGCTGACAACCGCTACGATTTCAAGGGGCTGGTCAAAGAGATAGAGCTCAACGAAAAGGCGAAGACGATTACGGTAACAGGCTCCAGTGACAACAAACTCGACGCCCTTATAGATATACTGGTCGGAAAGATAATCAAGCGCGGCCTCTCGCCAAAAACTTTAAAAGAGACCGGAAGGGAAGATGCCAGCGGAGGAACCAGAAGGGCGCATTTCGTCATAGTAGACGCCATAAGCAAAGATGACGCCAAGCGGATAGTCAAAGAGATCAAAGCGCTCAAGCTCAAAGTCCAGGCCGCTATACAAGGAGACGAAATCCGGGTCAGCGGCAAGTCTCTGGATGATCTTCAGGCTGTAATGGCACACCTGAAATCGCTCGATTTCGACTTCCCCGTCAATTTTGGAAACTACCGCTAGGGGCCTTGCAAAGTTGACCGGATTTAAGGATGAGTGGACGCAGAAGGAGTATCTGCAGGCCAAAAACGAGCTGCAAAAGCTGGGGCGGCAGGTTCTTCTTGTCGATACTATAGCGAAAGAGATAGAGGGCGCCGAAACGGTCCTATATAATCCGTATGAACTGGAGGAGCTTCCCGAAGGTACGGTGCTGGTTTTCTACTGCGATACCGGAAAAGAGACGAAAGAGAGGCTCGAAGAGTTTCGCCGCAGATTTCCCGGGAAGGTCTGCATATCTCTGCGCGGAGGGCGCGGATACTGGCGCAAAACGCTTAAGCTTGAGGATCAGTCGTGAAAGAGGCGTGTGCAAGGTTTATCGCCCTTATGGAAGAGGGAGAGTACTATGAGGCGCATGAGGCGCTCGAGGAGCTTTGGTATCCGAGGCGTTTTGAAAAAAATGCGGAAGTGCTTTTGATAAAAGGGTACATCAACGCCTCTACCGCCTTCGAGCTCGCAAAAAGGGGGAGGCGTGATGCGGCGCTCAGAACATGGCAGGTCTACTTGAAGTACCGCCCACTTCGTGAAAGCATAGGTTCCGATATGGCAGAAACCTTTAGCGAAGTTGAAGATATACTGGAGCGTATTTACGGGCGTCTGCTGGGGGCATAAATGCACCGGAAAGCCTGTTTTGATCTTCCGTTGAAAGCGTTTATTCTCTTTGTCGTAAGTTGTTTATCGCAAAAGAACATGTTACAATAGAACAATGAAACAGTATAATAAAAACCTATGGCCTATGACGCTGGCCAAGTGTGCTCTGATTGTTCTGGCGGGGCTGGTTGTCTATTTCGGAATAGAGTTTTACACCAAAATAGAGGTAAACTCTATTGCGGAGCGGACCGTTGTCACGCAAAAACGTCTGATAGCTCTTCAGCAGGAGACATTCAGATCGGAGTCGGACATCATATCTTCGCTTATTTTCGACGACGGGCTTCGCAAAAAGATGTATGAGGCCAAAGAGAATCTGCTCAGCAAAGATGAGCTTCGCCGGGAACTTCTTGAGAAGTACACTCCGATTTTTGACAAACTCTCCAGACACGGACTTCGCCATCTGCAGTTTCACCTCTCGGACGGAAGTTCGCTTCTGCGTGTCCACAACTCCAAGCTGTGCGGTGATTCACTTCTATTTCGGACCTCGATAGCCAGAGTGGTCAAGAACCACAAAAAGCCGGTATACGGATTCGAGATAGGGCGTAACGGAGGGGCTTACCGTGCCGTATATCCGCTCTTTTACAGCAACGAGTATGTCGGAAGCGCAGAGGTCTCATTCTCTTTTGAGACTCTTAAAAAGGCACTGGAGGATGTAAGCGAGAGGGCCTGCAGGTTCGCTCTTGCCCTTGAGTACTCCCTGCTTGAAAAGAGTCTGGAAAAAAAGATGCTCGAAGTGTATCGGCCCAGCTTTATCGACCCCGCTTTTGCGGTAAGAGAAGATATGCTTCAAGATCTTGAGGTTCTGAAAAAAGCGGAGTTTAAAGCAGATCTTCTCCCCTACAGGGAGTTTTTTGAGGTAATAGAAGATGAGAACATAGAGCCTAAGCAGTACTATATCGCCACTTTCATACCTCTGACTCTAATAGACGGAAAGATGGGCGGGTACTACATAATCGTCCACAAAGACAGCGGTGCGATTGCACAGGTGATGTCTATTGCCGGTATTGCATACTGGGCACTGGCTCTTATGGTGTTTGTATCGCTTGTGCTTACGATTATGGTTCATATCTACAGGCTCAAAGCCCATGCCGCAAATATAGACTCGCTGACAGGCATATACAATCGCAGAGGGTGCCTGAAGCGTCTTAAAAACGGTGACAGCAGATACGCCCTTCTCTATATAGATATAGACCACTTCAAAGAGATAAACGACAAATACGGCCATGAAACGGGTGACAATGTGCTTAAAGAGGTTGTGCATATCATATCTGCCCATATTCGCAAGGATGATGTATTCTGCCGACACGGAGGAGAGGAGTTTCTGCTCTTTGTTGCAAATGCAAATGAGGCCCAGGCCGCCGCAATAGCCGAAAAACTTCGAAAACATATACAGATTCACCGCTTCGAAAAGATAGGGGACCTTACAGTAAGCGTAGGAGTGGCGGTAAGAGAGCGAAACGAGTCTATCGGCTCGCTGATAGCCCGCGCAGACAAGAACCTCTACAGAGCCAAAAACGAAGGAAGAAACAGAGTGGTGGGGGAAGAGACTGAGAAATAGCCGGCAGTGGTAGTGCCGGCTATTTCTT
>CAYZMY010000070.1:0-5899 GCA_964479605.1 uncultured Campylobacterales bacterium
GTTTGACTTCGAAGCCTTTGTGACCTGCGGCAACCTTTTTTTCCGTTCTCGGCAGCGCGATATCTATATCTTCGTACTTGTATACGAAAAAGCTCCTGCCTACACCCTTCGCCCCCAGCCTCCGCATAGCCTCTTCAAAAGTTTTCGTATCGATACCGAAGCACTCTATATCCAGATCGCAGACCGGACGGTGCATGATCATATCCCTGACCGCGCCGCCTACCAGAAAAAGATGTGCTTCGGGATAGTTCTTTTTGAAAAATGCAACCACGGTGTCAAGCTGCTCTTGAAGTTTTTTTGTAAGATGCTGTCTCATTGAGGCTCTTTCGTATACTATGCCGAATCCAACTTGCGCCGGTGTCGGCTCTTATGATGGAGAAGTTCGTCACATTCGCGCCGTAAGCGCTACAAACCGGCCTTGAAAACGCACTAACGTTTTTTGAGAGTATCGATACGCTCGTCAAGAAGTGCCAGGAGATACTCCAGAAAGTTGAGGGTGAGGTCAATTTTTGCCTCTACACGTTTGTTGTTTGGAGACTGAAACCCCTCAAAAAGTACGAGAAGCCGCTCTCTAAGGTTTTCGAGAAACTCCGTCTCCTCTTCCGCCGCACCGGAGTCGCAAGCCTGCTTTGTCCTCCTCGCATCATCCTCTTTGACGCTCTTTTGAAGAGTGCGCTCTTCCCCCTTTTCGGCAGATTCGTCCGTTTTTCGGGAGCATAGATCCTCTTCGGCCCTTTCCGGCTCTTCGCCGAGCTCCGCAATAGTGGAAAGAATAACATCTTTGAGTTCCATTCATCTACCCCCGGAGTTTTGAGAGCCAGCGCTCAAACTCGGCAAATTCGGCATCGCTGTCCATCTCTACAAAAAAGCTCTTCATCTTTTCGTTAACACCGCCGAAGTGACGCCTGATGCCCGAAAGCCGCCTGATAGCCACCCTCGCCTCATGGTTGTCGGGATCCTTTTTCAAAATCTCCTTGTATATCTCCAGCGCATCGCTCTTTAGACCCTGCAGCTCGTATATCTGGGCGAGGGTTAGAGTCTTCATCTGCTCACTTCGACGCGTAGTTCGCGATGATCGAGCCGATCTCGCTCGTTGAACATACCTCTTTCGCATCGTATGCGCTCAGATCCTGCGTTCTGTACCCTTCGTGAAGCGCCTGTTTTATCGCACGCTCTATGCGGTCTGCCGCAGCCTCCTCATTGAGTGCGAAACGAAGCATCATCGCCGCACTCGCTATCGTGGCTATCGGGTTGGATATACCCTGCCCCGCGATATCGGGGGCCGAGCCGTGTATAGGTTCGTAAAGGCCATACTTCTCACCGATCGAAGCCGACGGTAGCAGTCCTATGGAGCCGCTCAGCATACTCGCTTCGTCGCTCAGGATGTCGCCGAATATGTTTCCGGTCAAAATGACATCGAACTGTTTAGGGTCTCTTATTAGCTGCATCGCGGCGTTGTCCACATACATGTGGCTTAGAGTCACCTCGGGATACTCTTTTGCGACCTCTTCGACCGTATCTCTCCATAGCTGGCTTACATCCAGAACGTTCGCCTTGTCTACGGAGCAGACCCTTTTGTTTCGTTTCATCGCTATCTCGAAGGCGACCTTTGCTATACGCACGATTTCCGGCTTCGTGTATACCATAGTGTTGAATGCCTTCTCTCCGTCGTTTCCGCGAGGTTCGCCAAAGTAGATACCCCCTATCAGCTCTCTAACCACCATGAGGTCTACACCCTCTATGACGGACGGCTTTAGAGTAGAGGCGTTTACAAGCTCGTCGTATACTGTTACAGGTCTCAGGTTTGCAAAGACCTGCAGCTCTTTTCTTAGTTTCAAAAGGCCTGTTTCGGGGCGTTTGTCCCTGGGCAGCGAATCCCACTTCTCTCCGCCTATCGCTCCGAACAGTACAGCATCGGCCTTCTTCACCCCTTCCAGGGTCTCTTTGGGAGCGGGATCGCCCGTAGCGTCTATCGCCGCACCACCGAGAAGATAATCTTCATATTTCAGTTCGAACCCTTCACAGAAGCTTACCGCATCGAGAACCTTTACCGCCTCCTCTATGATCTCGGGCCCTATTCCGTCACCCTTTATGAGAGCTATTTTGTAACTTCTCATTACGCACGCTCCCGCTTCAGCATTTCGGCTTTGGCGTAGTTCATGAGCCCGCCGCAGGCCAGCAGTTCCTGCATGAATTCCGGAATCGGCTGGAAACGGTAGGTTATATCTCTGTTGAGATCGATTATATTTCCTTTATCCATCTCAATAGAGATAAGATCTCCGGCATCTATTTTGTCTGAATCTTTCAGTTCGAATATGGGCAGGCCCATATTGAAAGCGTTGCGGTAGAAGATACGGGCGAAGCTTTTGGCGACAACCGCCGCCACACCTGCAGCCTTCAGGGCTATCGGCGCATGCTCGCGGCTGCTTCCGCATCCGAAGTTTTCACCTGCAACTATAATGTCGCCGGGCTGCATCTTTTTTACAAAATCGGGATCTTCATCCTCCATAACGTGCTTGGCCAGTTCATGAGGGTCGGATGTAGTCAGATATCTCGCGGCAATGATGAGATCGGTGTCGATATTGTCACCGAACTTCCATACTTTTCCGGTAATTACATTCATCAAATTCCTTTGAAATTGAAAGGGTTTAACCTTTAAAATTTACGCGGATTATATCAAAAAGTGGGATGGAGTTACTTTAAACGCCTACATTAACGCTGAAGACACTCTCTGCAAAAGCCGGCTCCCATGCCTCGCCGGTGCCGCCCGTAAAGTGTTTTTAGCGCTTGAGGTTATTGACTATTTGAAGCATCTCGTCGCTTGTACTTATCGCCTTCGAGTTCGCTTCATATGCACGCTGGCCGGTAATGAGATCCGTCATCTCTTCGACAAGCTGAACGTTGCTCATTTCAACGAATCCCTGCCGTATCTGTCCCAGTCCGTCAAGCCCGGGCACACCCTCTATGGGGTCGCCGGAGGCGGATGTGTTCACATATAGGTTGTCCCCCAGGGAGTGGAGGCCTGCCGGGTTTATGAAATTTGTAAGCTGTATCTGGGCGATATCGGTAGCCTCCTGCTGTCCAGCCTGCAGAACCGAAACGGTACCGTCCGTTCCTATAGAGATGGCGACCGCATCTTCGGGTATGACAACTTCCGGCGAAAGTGTATATCCGTCCGAGTTGACTATGGTACCCGTAGCATCGAGTTTGAATGCACCGTTTCTGGTATATGCCTGCGTTCCGTCCGGCAGAAGTACTTTGAAAAATCCGTTTCCCGTTATCGCCATATCCAGGTTGTTTCCGGTCTCTTTGAAGTTGCCCTGTGTAAACTGCTTCGCTATTGCGGTAGGCCTCACACCGAGCCCGACGGAGATTCCCGTAGGGGATTTTGTCTGCTCACTTGTGGAAGTTCCTGCATACTCTATGGTCTGGTACATCAGATCGGCAAACTCTGCCCTCTGTTTCTTGTAGCCTATTGTATTCACGTTTGCGATATTGTTCGAAGTTGTATCTATCTGGATCTGCTGTGCCACCATCCCTGTAGCCGCGGTATAAAGTGATCGTATCATATATCAGTCTCCTCGCCCTATGCTCTAATCGATGCAAGTTTGTTTATAGCGTCATTATTTAGATCGTCCATCTGCGCATTCATCGCTTTCTGGTACATCTCCACCAGACGGTTGGTCTCTATCAGCTCCGTCATCTGACGTACCGGATTTACATTGCTCTTCTCTATCATTCCCTGCTTTACCGCCGAAACATCTCTTGCAATATGCAAATCGGCCTCTTTAAATCCGTCTGCCATAGTGAAAAGATTGTTCCCTTCGGGCTTCAGGTTCTGCATATCATCTACACGCACTACCATAAGAGAATCCACAAATACGGGAGTATCCAGGGCTGTCTGGTCCATATATTCGATTCTGCCGCTGCCGTCGATCTTGACATTTATGGCCTCTGCAGGAATATACAGTGGCTGCCTGCTCTTGAAATATCCGGAGGGAAGAACGGGATAGCCCTCTTTTGTAACCATTCGCCCCTGATCGTCAAGTTTGAATGAACCGTCTCTTGTAAGGCGAACGCCGGCAGGTGTCTTTACGGCAAAAAAGAGATCTTTATCGCCGAGAGCAAGATCGAAAGGATTTCCCGTAGCCTCCATAGGCCCCATAGAGAAATCGGTATACTCCTCTACGACATGAGGCACCCTGTTTATCGAGCGGTTAAGAAACTTTGCGGCCTCTTTGGTATGGTTTTGCAGCGGCAGTTCATCACGCTTTTGCTGATATATACGCATGAAGTCGCCTATAACATGATTTTGCTGTTTGTAGCCGTTCGTATTCAGATTTGCCAGATTGCTGCTTATCTGATCGAGCCTGTTGAACTGTGTAACCATTCCGCCGGTGACACTGTAAAAGCCGTTTTGCATCTACGATCCTTTTAACGCTAAAAGCCGGATATTTGCGGTTTGTTGGAATATTTGTCATTTCAAAGCAAAAACCGTTCCACTCCGGCTGAGCACAAAAAGAGAATTTTTTTTCGTTTCAGGGCTAAACATTTTTTTTCATATGCCGATTCTAATCTCGGTGGCATTGGCCGGAAGGTTTGAATTCGATTTTTGAAAAGTCCCCCCTTTTTCATCGATTCAGTTCCCTTTCTTTTTTGTATTAATCAAACCTGCCCGGCCGGTGCCGATCTACGGAGCAGACTATGCAAAACTTTTTTCTCTTTCCGTACCGTTTCAAAACTCCCTCAACCATATACGCTAAACACTCGATTTTACCGGTAATCCGGGCGCACAGGTACTCGTTAATTTACAATTTACTTTTTTTTGGATATAATCCCCCTTACTCTCACGCAAGGAGTTTACCTCACTATGACTGCCAAAGAGCTCAACCAAGCACTTGAAAAACTGTTCGAAGAACACAAAAACGAAAAATATATCACATACGAAAAAATTGTACAGATTTTTGAAAAACAGCCTACGCTGGCACAGGCTAAAAACGTACTGAAACTATCCAAAAAGTACGGTATTAAAATCATCACCTCCAGCGAACGCGCGATGCTTCTTAACATCGAAGAGGCTGAAAAGCGCGAATCGGACAGACAGAAGCTCAGCGACGACACCCTCGAAGACGAATTCGATTTTACAAGAGAAAAAGAGCTTCTGGAGTGGTCAAGAAGCGACTCACCGGTAAGAATGTACCTAAGAGAGATGGGCCAGATTCCCCTTCTTACAAAAGAGGAGGAGATCGAGATCAGCAAAAAGATCGAGATGGGCGAGGATATAATTCTCGATGCCATATGCTCCGTTCCATATCTGATAGATTTCATTCTCGACTACAAAGAGCCGCTTATAAACCGGGAACGACGTGTAAAAGAGCTGTTCAAAAGCTTCGAGGAGAGCGATTCCGACGAAGCGGAAGAGGAGAGCGAATCTTCCAAAAAGTCCTCCAAGGACAACAAGCGTGTAGCCAAAGTCGTAGAGACGTTCAAAGCTCTCGAAAAGGCGAAAAAAGATTGGATGAAGACACTCGCCAAAGCTCCTGCCGAAGATGCGAGTGAAGAGGAGAAGTTCCACTACCAGCTGGTGCTCTCTTTCAAGAAGAAGGTACTGAAAGAGAGGCTTTTGGATCTTGGACCCACCTCCAAACTCATAAACGAACTCGTAAAGTCCATGGAGACGGCACTCAAAAGCGACGAGGGTTTCGACAAGGAACTCAAGCGCCTGGAGTACCGTCTGCCGCTCTTTAATGAGCAGCTCAGGGAAAATCACCGCAAAATCCTCGAAAATATTGTCAACATGAGTAAAGAGGATATCGCCGCCGCGGTTCCGGAAGCGACCATGGTGAGCACATATCTGCAGATTAAGAAACTTTTCCAGACAAAAGAGGCGAGCAAAGAC
>CAYZMY010000071.1:0-5871 GCA_964479605.1 uncultured Campylobacterales bacterium
ATTTCGAAGCTTCAGGGGGTTGTAGGGCCGGCCAGGCCCTGCCAAATTGCGGGCTCGGCCCGGAATTTGCGTAACATCAGTTAAAAATTTAGAGAAAGAGGCTTGGATTTGAAAAAGTTTTTTATAGCGCTGCTTGCGACTTCCATTTCGATGATGGCGATGGAGCCGCTTGTAAGCGGTGAGTGGCTCAAAGAGCATCTTAACGACAAAGATCTGGTAATAGTTGATATCTCTTCGAAAAGCGCTTATAAAAAGGGGCATATCCCGGGGGCTGTGCACACAGATATTAAAGAGTGGCGCAAAGCTCACGGCAAATATGCTCTTGTAAGGCCGCTTGAAGAGGTTGAGTCGCTTATGAGAGGGCTGGGTATCGACAATGACAGCAGAGTAGTGGTCTATTCGCACCATTCCAATGCCAAAGATATCCTGAAACCGGCCTATGCGGTATGGGCGATGGAGCTATACGGCATGAAGAACACCGCAATTCTGGATGGCGGTATAGAGTCGTTCAAAAAGGCGGGAGGCAAGCTGCAGCGGCTTCCGGTAAAGCATAGAACGGGAGGTTTCAAAGCCGAGCCTAATATGGATATCGTCATCGATCTCGATGGTGTCAAAAAACGTATAGGCAGCGTAAGAATGCTGGATGCAAGACCCGCCGTTTTCTATTTTGGGGCCAAAAAGCAGAAGGTTTTGAAGCGTGCAGGCCACATCAGCGGAGCTACCAGCTATTTCTGGAGGTACAGCTTCAACAGTGACGGGACGATGAAACCCCGAACCGAGCTGAAAAGGATGCTGGTGGATGGTCTGGGGCTCGATCCTGAAAAGGAGCTGGTGACCTACTGTACAGGCGGGTTGGAGACATCGATGAACTATTTCGTTTTGCACCGTCTGCTCGGATTTAAAAAGGCGAAGCTCTACGACGCTTCGATGAAAGAGTGGGCAAACAGAAACGATACACCGATGAGACTCTTTAGATGGGAGTGACAATTCAGAGGAAAATAGTTTCCTTAAGGATAATTTTTATTAACTAGTGATACAATTCCAGTCGTAATAATACATAGAAGGAGAGAACGATGAAGAAGATGGTAGTAGCCATAGGTGCCGTAGCATTTATGGGTATCAGTGCCTTTGCGGCAGATGCTTTGGTTCAGAAGGCGAAAGATTCCGGGCTCAAGCCGATCCCGGAGAGTAAAAGCGAGCTTTACAAGCTTATAGATAATCCGAAAAACCGGATTACCGATGCCAAGGTGGAGCTCGGCAAGAAGCTCTATTTTGACCCAAGACTCAGCAAGAGTGGACTGGTTAGCTGTAATTTCTGCCATAACCTTGCTACGGGCGGAGTTGACGGAGTCGATGCCGCTACGGGTCATATGTGGAGACACAATCCGCACCATCTGAATTCTCCGACTGTATACAATGCGGTTTTCGCACAGAAGCAGTTCTGGGACGGAAGAAGTCCGGATTTGGAAGATCAGGCGCAGGGACCTATGCAGGCACCGCCGGAAATGGCTGCGACCAAAGATCATGTCACCAAGGTTGTAAACTCAATCCCCGAGTATGTAAAAGAGTTTAAAAGGGCATACGATAATCCTAATATGAAGCCGACATTCAAGGATGTCGCGGATGTTATCGGAATATTTGAGCGTACACTTGTAACTCCGTCAAGATACGACAAGTACCTGGCAGGATGCGACAAGGCTCTGAGCAAAGAGGAGAAAGAGGGTCTGAAGATCTTCATAGACAAAGGGTGTGTAAGCTGCCATAACGGTGTTGCTCTGGGCGGATCTATGCAGCCTTTCCCTGCGGTAGGCAAATACAAGTATGCCGATGTTGGCGACTTCAAGGGTGACAAGAACGGAATGGTTAAAGTTCCTACACTCAGAAACATTCTCGAGACAAGACCGTACTTCCATAACGGTGCCGTATGGACAATTGAAGAGGCTATCAAGATAATGGGCGAGACTCAGCTCGGAGTGAAGATAAGTGACAAAGAGGCGAAGAAGATCAAAACATTCTTCGGGGCTCTTACCGGTAAAAAACCGTATGTCCGATATCCGATGCTGCCTGCGAGCACAGACAAGACTCCGAAGCCGAACCTGAAATAAGAATCCCTATCCCTTCGGGGAGCGGGAAGTATTGCAAAACCTACTCCAAAAAAGCCCGCTTGCGGGCTTTTTCTATACTTTGAACTTGCCTACCAGCTTTTTTAAATTCTGGGTAAGCTCTGCTGTCGTTTCTCCTGCCGCAGCTGTCTTTTTCGCGCCTTCATATGTCTGTTCACCGATTTTTCTTATATCTCCTATGTTTTGGTTTATTTCACCTACAACATTTGTTTGGTCTGCTGCCGATTCGGATATCTGTCTGTTCATTTTGCTTATTGTAGTAACTGTACCGATAATAGTATCGAGGGACTCACCGGCTTTTGAGGCTCTCTCAACGCTTAAAACCGCCTGTTCGCGCCCTCTCTCCATCACATTAACGGCTTCACCCGTTCCCGATTGCAACAACTCGATGACACCCCTTATCTCCTGTATAGAGTCATGTGTACGCGCGGCAAGCATCCGAACTTCGTCTGCTACGACGGCAAATCCTCTGCCGTGCTCTCCGGCACGGGCAGCTTCAATGGCGGCATTCAGTGCGAGAAGATTGGTTTGGTCGGATATATCCCTTATCACTTCCAGCACTCTGCCGATGCTTTCAGTATCGTTTTTCAGTTTCTGTATCACTTCTGAGGCTTCCTGTACTTCGTCGGCCACCTTTTGAATGGCAGATATTGTGCTTCCGACAACTTCGGAGCCGCTGTTTGCTTCATAACGGGCGTTTTGTGCAGCTTCCGCAGCAGCTTCGGCACTCTTTGCGACTTCATCTATTGAGTGGACCAGCCCCTCTATCGCAACTGCAACCTCTTCGGTTTTCATATGCTGTAAACGAGCACTCTCATTGCTCTGTTTGGAGAGCGAAGATATCTCATTGGCGACACTTGAGAGTCTGTCTGTGGAACCGGTAATATCCTGTATGATGGAATGGAGCTTCTGCATGAAAGTGTTGAAATTGAGAACAAGTTTCCCTATCACATCTTTGCTCGGAGTCGATAGCCGTTTGGTTAGGTCTCCCTCTCCGGTTGCGATCTCTTCCAAAGAGCCGGCAACCTGTGAAATACTTCTGTTTATCATCCGACCTATGGTGAAAACGGCTGCTACAAGTATGAGGGTCAAAAGAATACCTATGAGAAGCCCGGTAATATTGGCTTTTTGGAATGACGATATAGTTCCGTCCACAGTGGAAAGAAAAGAGTTATACTCTTTTTTTCTGTATTCGCGCATCTTTTTTTCAAAGTCGTTCATCGCATTGATCATTTTTAAAGTGGCTTCCTGCCTTTTCTCTTCCGGAATCTCCCCGTTGATAAGACCAAGAGTTACGGAACGCGCTATATCGTAGTAGTTTTTGAATGCCTCCTGCAGAGCCGATACATCTTTTGATCTGCTGGGATCTATTTTGCTTATCTGCTCAAAGGCTGTCTGCATCTGCTTTGCAAGTTGGTCGGTTGTTTCATTTACCATATCCTCATCTTCGGTATATACCGCAGTTCCGAGCAGATCTTTAATCCTGACCATGCGGGCAACATTAGCGTCTGTCCGCTCAAGAACCGGATAGTTGATCTCTCTGATATTTACAAGCTTTTTTTCATTATTGGACGCCTGCAGGTAGCCGAAGCCGGTATAGACGATAAACCCTAATATGCCTACTGCGCCGATCAGCATAATTTTCACATTTATAGAGAGCGATTTGAACCAGTTCATGCCGACCTTCCTGTCGATTTCATTTCAGATATATTTTCTGCGCATATATAAATCAAGGCTTGTAGAGTACTTTGACGCTGTCATCGAGACTCTTATCGCTGATATAGCCCAGACTGTTCGGTGTCTTTGAAACCCACTCTTTCATGGCATTGTCGTCGCCTATCACTTTGGGCTGCACACCTTTTCCGGAAAACACCAGTTTGGACCAGTAGCGCTTAAGTTTTTTGGAGCTTTTTCGCAACACTTTTTTGTTAAACTCTTTCCTTACGGCGCTGCTTGAGCTCTGGTCGCCTACTATCGCTGCGCTTCCATCCGGAAACGATTTGCTTTTTTGAAGAAATATACTTTTTACCTGGCTTCCGCTGAGAGTGTCGGTTTTGGTAGCTTTGCTGGTTATAACAACCACTCCTGCCGCGGCTCCCTGTGCGAAGAGAAAGAGTGATATAATCAGTAAAATCGGTGAAATACGTTTTATAGTTTTAAACATCCCGGCCTCCTAAAATACTACATCAACAGCTACACCGAATCGTCCGGCATTTTTGTCGGTCGGCACATTTTCGAAAAGTCCGCTGCCCTCATCGGTTTTGATCAAACTGTATTCTAGTTTGAGATCGGCAGAGTCTGAGAGATCGTAGCGGACTCCTGCCGTTACCATCTGCTGCTTCTGCGGGCTCATGCTCTCTTTGCCCTTTTCAAAGTGCTGATAGGTAATATGGGGCAGCCACTCATCGATCTGATAGCCGAGTGTCGTATACCAGCTCGTCCCGTTCATCATCTCTGTTTCCATATCGGTCTTTGCCCACTCTGCATAGCCGATAAGATCGTTCCAGTCGAGAGTTACTCCTACAGCGATATTGCTGTGCGTCTTTCCTTCCATAGCCGTCATGGTGGTATCTCTCATAGTTCCCTGGTAATATGTAGCCTGAAAAGCTACCGTATCGTTCCAGCTGACACGAAATTTTGCACCAAGCAGCTTGTGAAGATCCATGGAATCCAGAGCTATTTCACCTCCGAAAAGGTCAACATTTATCTCGGTGTCGCCATAATCGGTACCCCACAGTGCACTTATACCCGTATACGCCTCCCTGGTGATATTGGGTCCGCTCGATACTTCTGTATAGAAAAGCTCCGGAGGCGTGATCCACGGGTATGCGTTTCCTACATCAACATATTCATTCACCAGACCCACAGGAAACTTTATCTTGCCGGCTCTCAGTGTTGCCTGGTCGCTTAAACTGTACGAAATGAAGCCCCAATCCAGTGAAAGCGTGTAGTTTTCTCCCTCCTGAGAGGCAAAAAACTGTGTGGCTACCGAGATCTTCTCATCTACAGGGGCTGTAATGTTTATACCTACTTTGGTACCCTGCCATGACCCGTCTTCTCCTACTCCGGTGCCGTTTTCACCGTTAAAATAGTTGTCTTGGTCAATCTGCTGATATTTGGCGGTCGCGAAGCCGCTCAGTCCTATTCTGTCTGCCCAGTTTTCAGCCTTTAGGGTAACAGGTGATGCTGTGACCGCCAACAGAAGAGTGCCTGCCCCGGCGCTCTTAAGATATTTTACAAATCCCATTTTTACTCCTGCACGAAATGGTTTTATTCGGCAAAAATTCTGCCAGATGTGCAAATATTATCGGCGTCTTAATGTTAAAGTTAACCGTAAAAAGAGAGTCCAGAGATAAAAAAGAGTTATTGTGTAGATTTTGCGGAAAATAAGTTGTCTCTATTAACGCAGAGAAAAAAGAGCCTTAATCACAGCAATGAAGAAGGCTCTTTTGCGGGTCTTTGAAAAATTTGATTGAGTCGTAGACCATGAATAGTCCGTATATGATAACGGCGATAGAAGCGAGTGTGACCATACTTTTTCTAAGCTTTCCCTTTTGAATAAGACCGGTGAAAAATCCAAGACTGAAGAGTGCCGGTATCGTACTCAGGCCGAAAATGAGCATTACCGCCGCTCCCCACAGCGGACTCATAGTACTGGCGGCTGTGACGGCGAAGAAGTATACAAATCCGCACGGAAGGAGGCCGTTTATCATTCCAAGAAGATAGAAACTGAAGATGGAGCTGTCGC